>CAMFZA010000116.1 GCA_946002345.1 uncultured Phascolarctobacterium sp.
AAAGCACGGTGAGCAAAGCCAATAATCGCATTCATAGGCGGGCGAATATCGTGGCTCATGTTGGACAAAAAGGTACTCTTGGCCTTGCTGGCGCTTTCTGCAACCTTCAAAGCATCCTCTGCCGCCACCCGCAGCTTATTCAGCTTTTGGTTGGTTTCCTTTTCAATTTTAATCATCTTACTGCTGCGCTCTGCCCTTACGATACTGATTAGAGCCAGCAGCACCAGTCCTAGCAAAAGCACTGTAAAGACAACCTGAATTCTAAGGGCGGATTGCAGCATGGTCATAGTGCTTACAGCCACATATTCTGCCGGAACCAACAGCATGATGGTCATATCATACTCGGCCATTTTGGCAAGACAATAATAATACTCATTGTCCTTCAACAATACGCTAGCAGTAGCAATACCATAATTGTTCAGCTGCTGCCGCATCGTGGCAAAATCCTTAGAACCGGAGTACGTTCCCTCGCGCAGGGCCTTAAACACATTCCGTACACCCAAAATATCCTCATTATCAGCATCATAGTACGCCAAGGTACCATTCCTATTGATAATATAGGTTGCTGCATGACCGCCATAGGACTCTGTGGTGTAATATTTTCTAATAGTGCTGATCTCCTTTAGCAGCACCATATGCGTAAAGCGCAGACCTCTCTCAGAGGCAACGGTACTTTGCAGCTTGTGGGAAAAGGCTAAGTAGGTACCCTTCACATTACTAGTATCAGTAACAAAGGTGTGCTTTACAGCACCATCCGCCAAATACTTCAAGTCATTCCATATACCCACCTCACCATCGGTGGTATAGCCTCTGCCCATAGCGTCCAAAAGCATAATGCGACAGCCGTACAATTCCGTGTGAAAGATACCTTCAGCCTCTTTAATCCCCTGCTGCGCCTGCTCCTCGCTAGAAAAGCTTTGAGCGTTAACATAATCCTTAATACTAGCCACCAAATTCCAGTGTGTTTCAAGATTATAGTGCAGGTTCACCCGCAGCTGGTTGCTCATTTCCTCCAACTGACAGGAACGCTCTTGCTCAGCCTGCTTCATAAAAAAGCTACGCAAATAGAAACCGCCCAGCACCAACAGTGTAATCAATGACAGAATGAAGATACCATGCACTAAATATTGCCTATATTCTTTAGCTTTCAAAAAATATTTTTTCATACACTTTACCTTCATCCTTAACTAATAGCTCCACTAATTTATTCATGTAGCTTGATATAATCGGTGGGCTGCTCAAGCTTTCCCATATCAACAGCTAAATGCTTATACAAATACTTTTAAATTTTTTCCACATCATATGTATAATCTTTAATACCCATAGTGGTAATAACTAGGCCCTTACTCCAGCCCCGATCACCCAAAAGCAGGATGGAATACTTTTCGTTTCTATCCAGCTCCTTGCCATTGCGTGTTAATTTATTAAGCTTGTAACCACCCTCCTTAGTACGGGAAATATCCATTTCAAAACCACTGGACACATAAAGAGTGCTATCGTTACATACAACGCCATAGCCATGCTTCGCAGCCAGGCTACGCTCCACCAGCTCGTACACCTGAGCGCCCGTCATTTTGGCTTCAATGGGCCAGGCAGCGTCATTGTGGGTCAAAAAACTGAGTTCTTTGCGCGTATACTCACCCTTGTAAACGGGACCGCTGACATAACAAGCCTGCACAAAGAGTAAATCGCTTCCTACCAGCTTGCGCACAGTATTAAAAATAGCAGAAGCAGCCCTATTACCATGCTCAGGAGTGAATTCATTGCTGAAGGCTTGGTCCAATGTCGCAACCACAGGCTCCTTGATAGTATCCTTCTTCAGCTCCTCATTAAAGGCAGCCAAAGCCTCCTTAGGACTCTTCACATCCCCACGCAAAATCTTATGCACCACAATGCGTGATATCTTGAACATCTCATTAGAGGCCATCCGAATATACATTTTATTCTCTTTAATGTAGGGCTTAAGATTTTCAAGGCTGGGCATCAGCTCCAGCTTCACGTTCTTGTTATAGGGAACCATGTTATTACCCCAATTGATATTATTTTGTCCATCCTGACTAAGCATGGCGCTCATGATCTCTAAAATGAGCTTTTTGCGCTCTGGCTTTTCCATGCCCTTTTTATTAGCTGCAACCTGAAAAGCAGGATAGGTCAAATACCAATTATCCCTTGGCGTAGTACCTAAATAAGGCAGCATGTAGGTTTTATCACCCTTACGACCAGAAAACATCTCCGAATCAGCGCCTGTTCCCCGATACATGGCTTGCTTGCCACTCGTAAACTGTTTTTTAGGATACCAGTTAAAGTACTTTGTTTCTTCAGCAGTCCAGCCCATTTTCTCCTTTAAGTCAAAAAAGCGCTCAAAAACAGGCAGCCACACCTTTTCGGAAAGCTGATGTGTTTTACCACTTTCGTATTGCTGACGCCATTCCCTTCCCTCCATGGAAGTAAATTGAGGAATACCAAAGCCCTGCAAAATTTCCATGCAGGTATAATCCTCTGCAAAGTCAGAAGAAAAACCTCTGATTCCCTTGGCTTCAAAGGCCTTGGCGCTGTTTAGCAGAGACTGATAATCGTTGGGAAGTGCAATATTATGCTCCTCAAAAAGTGTTTTATTAACAATAACACTATCTACTACAGCGCAGGCAGGAAGCCAATTAATGGTGCCATCGCTATAGGTATAGCTATCCAGATAGGTACCATAAAAGGTGGCGGCCAGCTTGGTATTACTCAAATCGTAAAGCATATCCTTGAGTCCAACAGCATCACGCATAGAAAAACGACGCACAGTAATAATATCGGGCAAATCATTATGCTTGCTGCGATAATGATAATAATCTGTGGAATTGGTGGCAAGCACAAAGTCGAACTCCACATCTGGAAATTTTTGGCACAAAAAGCGCGTGTAATGCTCTAAGAGATCGTTGCCCCAAAGAGCCACCGTTACCTTTTCCTTGCCCTGCTTAGTACCGGTCTGCTTGGCTTCTTTCCCACAGCCAGCCAAGCAAAGCACTAGCAAAAATATTCCTAACAATAAAAACACTGTTTTTCTCATATTATCATTCCTCTTTTCCGGAATTTGAAAACTACTTTAAAAATAAACTACCGCTAAAACATCCCTCAACTGTCTCTAGCTAAGTTTATTCGAAAAAAACTTAAAAACTTCATCATGAATATTTTTTAAAAAAGTTTTACATATTTTCAGTATAACACAAAAGCAGAAACTATTCAACCTAAACAAAAATAATACCTCGTCATTTTTGACGAACATTACTTTCCTTCATCCGATTTATTTAATAGTTAATAGACATCTTCATTGGTTTAAGAAACTTTGCAACAACAAAGAAGAGAACTCTACGCTGTATATAAAAACAATAAACTCCAATTATAGAATAAAAATCCCCCGACCGTAGTCGAGGGATCTGATTAACTATGTCTATTTAATTTTACCATTTCGAACATATATAGTCATCTTTATGTATATTCGCCAATCATCGTTCCCTTATATAGTGTTAAATTTTACATTCTGTTTGTATTATAAACTATTGTACCATACGTTATTTTAGTGTATAATAACCTTAGTTGCAGCGGTAGCCTTGCAAATCAGGAAGTTTTCTCTGGTTTCCAAGGAGCTTCTGCCCGAGCGTGCGGTTCGGTTGGCACCTGTCAGAGCTTGACAGGTGCTTTTTTGTTAGGAAGACACCTTTATTGACACGTGTTAAATACGTATGATATAATAATGGAGGTATATGAATAAGCCAAGAACTTTTAAGGATCTAATAATAAAGATTGAGCGTGATGGTTGGTATTTAGTAGCCCAAAACGGCAGTCATAGGCAATACAAACATCCATCTAAAAAAGGCCGTGTAACAATTGCTGCACATAAATTAAGTGATGATGTTAGCCTAAATACAGAAAAAAGTATATTAAAGCAAGCTGGACTAGTTTAGTTTTCTAGAGGTGATACCATGTACAAGAATTATCCAGATGAATATATTTTCCCAGCTTTAATCGAGCAATGCGAAAACTGCTATAACGTCACCTTCCCTGATTTACCAGGATGTGTAGCTTCTGGCACCACCATAAAAGAAGCTATTACAGAAGCACGAGAAGGCCTGGCTCTGCATTTATGGGGTTTTGAACAGGATGGTGAACAGGTACCCCAGCCAAGCTTCTGTGATGTTCAAGCAGATGCCAATGCAATTATTTGCTATATAGATGTTAATATGTTTGGCATAAGAGCTAAAATGGATAGTAGATGTGTGAAAAAAACTCTTACCATCCCTTGGTATTTAAATGAGTTGGCAGAGCAGAAAAGAATTAACTTTTCTCAGCTTCTTCAAACAGCACTTAAAGAACGCTTAGGTGTTTGCTAAACAAAGCACTAGACGCTAAGGTTAGACATTTTGAGGAAGACGAAACGGGGGTCGATGAAATGTGTGAACTGATGCAAAAACTAGCTCGTCAAGAAACTTATGATAATACTGTAAGAATAGCTGAGAACGCTTTGAATGAAGGGGCTTCTATTGCTTTTACAGCCAAGATTACCAATTTACCTATCCACGAAGTCGAAGCAATTGCTGAACGCCTAGGTAAGAAAACCGCATAGTATTTTTCTCCCATTGCAAAACTAACCGCATTCCAACAACTGGATTGCGGTTGTTCTTTTTTACATTATTATGGCCGTAATTACTGCCGCAAACAGCATTCCTGGCAGCAGGTTGCCGATGTGGATTTGGGTGATTTTGAGCATGTTGCAGCCTATGGCCATGACCATAATGCCACCGCTGGCGGTAATCTCGGCCAGCATGGCTACCGAACTTTAGTCGTGACTCTTAAGCTACTATCGCCCCCTACCCCCATCTTTTACAGGCAGCACGCAATGCGTAATTAAAACTTGTTACAGTATTTACATTTAGCAAATATTTAGAAGAAATACTACCCCAATGCATTAAGATATGTTATAATGATGCCGCGTAATGATACCCTTTTGCAAAGAGTGTCGTTTAATTGATGAATCGTGTTAATGTGGATGCCCAAAGCATCTTGAAGGAGGGTTCAAAATGAGGTTTCTGACTAAGATTCGTGATAGACAGTTCGCAAGAAAATGGGGAGGTGCCTATAACCTCTCAAGGGCGGTTTTGGCTGGTGTTCTGGCTGCCGGGTGTTTGATGCCGGGGTTCGCGGAAGCGGCGGTGTTGCATAAAAGTTCTGGTGTCAACTGTACTGAAGTCGGAAATACTGACAAAATCAATAGTTTCAACGACAATTCTGTAGATACAACTGAATATCAATAAGTAGTTTTGTGGTATCCCGGCGATTCTTGGTATCCCAGCGATGAAGAAACAAGTGTTGAAGGTTGCACCATCAATGTTAACGACGTTAACAGTACCAAAAATATGACCATCACTCCAGAGATAAATATCAGAGGCGGATATGTGGATGATGGCAATGCCAAATCCAATACTGTTAATATTTCTAATGTAATTTTTACAAACAGTGCTTATATTTATGGTGGATATTCTAGATCCTTTGACTTCGCATTTTATAGTGGGGACACTAGTAGCAACGGTACTGTGACTGGTAATACAGTTACAATTAGCGGCAACACGAAGTTCGAAGAATATTCTGAGATTTATGGCGGATCTTCTAAATCTGGTACAGCCAATGACAACCGCGTTATCATTAGTGGTGGCGAGTTTATTGGTCGTGTCTATGGTGGACGTGGTCCAACAGCCGCCGATGGCAACAGCGTTATCATTAGTGGTGGCAATATTACGGGTAATGTCTATGGCGGATGCGCTCAAACAGCATCCGAGGGAAAAAGAATAATAATTATTGTTGGCAATAATACGGCTTAACAATAAAGCGCATAAGAAACTCTTACAGCCACT
>CAMFZA010000117.1 GCA_946002345.1 uncultured Phascolarctobacterium sp.
GAGCGTTTGACTACGAATCAAAAGGTCGCAGGTTCGAGTCCTGCTGAGGTCACCATAACTTTAGGTATAAGCTCGCACTCTATGGTGCGAGTTTTTTTATTATCTATCAACGTACATCGAGCAAAAACACCACAATTGAGATTTGCTCGTACTGAAGAGTGCGAGTTTTTTTATTATCTATCAACGTACATCGAGCAAAAATACCAATATTGAAATGTAGGTTCGCACTTTCCGTGCGGCCTTTTTTATTTTTCTCAATCTTAAAGCTTCATGCGATAATTCTCCAGCATATGAAAGATACCATTCACGTAAACTACATTGCCTTTCACCTGATAGAGCAAAACATAGTCGTGCTTAGATAAAGGCCATTTTCTATAACCCTTAGACAATAGATATCTATCCTGACAATAAGGCATAGAAGTTGCCATGTATTGCAGCTGAGTATATGCAGCCTCGATTTCATTTAATACATTACTAGCAGCCTGTGGACTATGCAATCTATAAACTAAATAATCCAATATATTCTCCAGCTGCCTACCAGCATTTTCTGAAACTACTACTTTAAAGTCCATATTTCTCCCTCAGCTTTTTAGTAGAATCCACAGCATCCATTACCTTGCCTTCGGCAATTTGTTGTTCTGAAATCTCTAGCTCCCTATACATTTTCTGACGGAAAAAGTGTTCTTCATAAGTTTCCATGCTCATTAAAACCATATCGCCATAGCCATTTTTAGTAATAAAAATAGGCTCATTAGTGCTATGACATAAATCAGAAATGGTAGATGTATTCTTCAATTCTTTGATAGGTACGATAGTGGGCATAATGCATCCTCCTTTTCTGGATTAATTATACCATAATAATACCATAAATGACTTGATTTGTAAAACTTAGGGGCCAAACTGAGCGAATATGTCTCAATTTGGCCCCTAATTTTCAAGAGCAGATACTGATTGAATCACCCAAAAGGGTGACCAGTTAGGCGAACCACCCTAACTGGCTGAGCCGTTCCCGGGCCTTGACCAGGTTGAACTCTTTGAAAAAGAGCCCTAACAGGTCGTACTTCCAAGCCAGGAAGTAAGCCGCGCCATAGGTGATATCTTCACTCCCGTGAAGAACACGCCAGACCAGCTCATCTTCCTTATCCTCAAGGAAGTAGAAAACGAACAATTCGACCCTGCTGGGACAGGGCTCGTGAGGCCCCATCAGGCAAGCGCAATCAATGATTGCGTCAGCAGAAGCCTCGCTTTCAAGAAGATTAATTAATCTTTCGTAATACATAAATAACGCCTCCAAATAAAATACAAAAATAACTATCGCTCTATGAACTACTCATAGAGCTTTTGTCATTGGAGGCAATAAAAAAGCCCTCCATTTGACACTTGGACACACTTACAGTGTGAACTCATTCATCATGAACACCAAAGCCTTTTACTCGCTTTAGTTTGTCAAACGGAAGGTAAAAGCTGCACTAGGCAACCCTACTTTCTTACTATTCTGTTGCTTGAGTATTGTACCACAACCCTGGTTAAAACGCAATAGCAATTTTAATAAAATTTAGGGGCCATTTTGAGCTGATTTCTATCAATTTAGCCCCTAAAAATTTTACCAATCGTTTTCAAGCTGGATTAAAATATTAACCAATTCTTTCCCAAATATGAGCTTTAGAAAAATCCATATTGCATCCATACATCGCAGGCATCGTACCTCGTCTGAGATAGGTTCTATGACCACAGACACGACACTGCCAAACTACAGTACCAGAGCTTGCCAAATGAATCCCCTCATCATGGTTTTGATGAACAGCTTCCAAACTAGTTTCAGCATTCGCAACTCCTGCCAAACTCATCACAGCAATCAAGCTTAATAATGCAACTACTTTTTTCATAAAAATTCACTCTCCTCATTCATTTTTTAATAAATCTCGATAATCCATGTCCAGCGCCTGGGCCAGAAGCATCAATGTATCCAGCTTGCAAACATCCTTGCCACGCTCCAAATCAGAAATTCTTGAGCGAGAAACGCCCGATTTCACAGCTAACTCCTCCTGCGATAGCCCTTTGAGACGGCGTGCACATAGGATGTTTAAACCAATTTTTTTGTACTCATTCGTAAACATAGCCACATTCCTATTCATACTCTAATTATAGTACATATCCTGTACCATGACTGTCCAACATATCGGATATATATCCAAGATAGATGACAAAAGCCCTTTGATAAGGATGTATTCCCTGCTTCGCTGACCTTTGAGCATAGTATAATACATATTTCGCATTATTTTGTGCCTTAAAAGACACAAAAGGCCTGGCCACAGCAGGCCAAGCCTTAAAAATCAAAAGTCTGAAATTGTAATAGGATACTCTTTTGTTTTCGTCTCGGCATTGTCAGCCTGTACAGTCACGGTCACGGATGGATTGGCTGCACTAGTGAACCAGAACCATTTATGCACATTGACTAAGTGGAGCTTGCGTGGACATGATACAGTTCCTTTTTCCACCAAACGCACGGTGGAAGACCAGCCGCCGGGATTATCCACGCTCCAGCTTTTTTGACTAATACTGTCACCATATTGCATATTTCGTCCCTTGAAGGCGATGCCGTGAAATGCAAAGGTGAATCTGGGATTGATTAAATCACCCTTGGTAATTATTTCCCAATTAGGCGATGCCGTACTGGAATTGCTTGTTATGGGCCATGCTCTCTTGGCCTTAGCCTCATCAATAAGCATTTGCTCTGATGGATGCTCCGGTAATTTATAAAAGCTTAAATTAGCAGCCTTGATTTCCAGCTGTAGCTTTGCTTGCGGCTGAGGAGTTACCTTAGGCTGTGCCGCAGGCTTTGGCTTCTCAGTCTGAACCTTGTCTGCCGGGGCTGCTTTTGCCTGCTGGTGCGTTTCTTTAGGCTGGTGTGGTTCCTGTTTCTTAGGCGCTACTACAGGCACTGTCTCTTCCACAGGCTTTGGCACAGGCAAGGGCCTTTCCGGTGCAGGTCGAAGATAGAAATATGCTCCCATACTAAGCACTGTCACAAGCAGTCCTAACCCTGCCATACGCAAAGAGTTATAATACTTCACAAAGAAAAGCGCACGCTTGACCTTAGCAATATTATCATAGCGATAGCCCCGCATGAAGCGCGTACAACCATCAATTACATCATTTAAGCGACCCTCATAGCCAGCGCCTAAAAGCTCCTTCATGGTCACGCCCAAAGCATATACATCCGCACGAAAATCCGTGCTCTCTATTCCATATTGCTCCGGCGCCGCATAACCCTGCGTACCCAAAGCCACCGTATCTCCCGCCGCATGAGCAGTGCACAAGCGCACTGAGCCCAAGTCAATAAGACGTATCTGCCCATTGCTTTGGCGCAAAATATTGGCTGGCTTCACATCACGATGGACCAAATTGTGCTGATGCAGATATAACAAGGCCTCGCACACCTGCTCCGCAATAGCAATGACGCTGCGCTCATCCAGACAGCCCTTTTTCTGAAGCAAAACTTCCAGTGTCTCGCCCTCAAAGTATTCCTCAATGAGGTAAGCCCTGTCCTCAGCAGCCACGGCATGGATAATATGGGATAAATTTTCATGCTTGAGACCGCGCACAGCCTCCACCGGATAGGCAGCATTATGAAGGCACTTCCGCACATAGACCTTCTGGTCCCGTCCTAAAACAAGCTCCGTGGTGCCTAAAGCAGACTCCTTGAGCGTTTTGAGCACAGTATATTTTTGTAAAATAAAAGCAGCAGCATGACCCATTTTACAAGCTCCCCGGATTGTGATACTATAATTATACCACGAGAGAATGGATGTGAGTATAGTGGCCAAGGATACTAATTTTTTGCGCAACGAAGCCAACAAGGTTAAGCTGGATAAAAAGAATACTAATAACGAGGCCTTGCGCAAGTTTTTTAAGGATCATTGTGATGCTTTGCAATTCCCTGATCCCATCGATTATCTGCTTGCCTGTGCCGAAGCTCATGGTGTAACAGTCAATGTTATCGCTGCCCAGAGCAGCTTCGAACGCACCCAAGCAAGGCATATTCTCTCCCACGATAAACAATTCGACCGCAATAAGCTTATCGCCTTGGCCATCGCAGGCAAGCTGACTCTTGAGGAAACCGACAATGCCTTAAAATATGCCAAATTCAGTACCCTTTATGCCAAGGATGAGTGGGATGATGTGATTATTTTTGCTATTAATGGTGGCCTTACTACTATGGCAACCAATGAATTATTGTATGATTTAGGTTATGACCCCTTGGTTAAGGTGCTCCGGCGTAATAAAAAACAAGATGAGCAGTGAAGCGCACCAAAAACGCCTCACTGCTCTTTTTTCTTGCATATAACAATTTTATTCTACCCATCCACGGCTCTGTAAAGACTTGACAAAAACCTCGTCCTTCAGCATCGCTATGGCTGCGCCTTGGTTCTTCAGCTCCAATACCTGCAGCATCTCCTTGCTCGTACAGACGGACTCATCCCCCGTCCCCACAACAACCATATCCACAGCTGAACTAATTTCTGTTGCCACCTCGGCGCCAAAGCTTTGCACCAGCTCCAGCAAATTCTGGCTGTCAAAGCCCTCCAGCACGCCTAAAAAGGCCACGTGCTTGCCTGTGAAGGGCTGGCTTGCCAAAGCTGTTTCCGCGGCCTTGAGCAGCTGCACCTCCGGCGGCAGCTCATAGCCCGGAACATAGAGCTGCTTCAGCTTTTGGTAACACTTGTTGCAAATCTCGCAATCCACCGTCGCTCTGTGAGCACTCTCCACAGTAATGCTGAAATATTTGGCCAGTACCGTCTGCTTGGGATTGCCCAAGAAGGGCAGCTTATCCCGTGAAAGACGCATTACGTCCACATAATCATTATTCAGACCCAAGCCACAGCAATTTTCTAGCTTATTCGACAAAAAACTAATATCAAAGGCCACATTATAGCCCACCAGAATATCCTCGCCGACAAAGCGCGCGAAATTCTCAATCACCTCGTCAAGGCCCGGCGCATGGGCCACAGTCTCCTTGCTAATACCGGTCAATTTAGTGATAAACGGCGAAATCTCTCCCTCAGGCTTCACCAAGGTCACAAACTCTTCTACCTTACGATTATTACGGTACTTTATAGCAGCAATCTCAGTAATTTCATCCTGCAACGGACTCAAGCCAGTAGTCTCTATATCTATAACAATATAATTATCAGGACATGCTAATATCCCATTGCCTTTTACTAAAGCTTCTTGCCTAATATAGCTCATTTACTTCCCTCCATAGCATTTACAAATACTCCCGCAAATATTATAGCAGAATAAAGATAATAAAGAAAGTGATTTCCCTGATTTTATTGTTTGCAAAATCTTCACTTGACTATTTCCTAGTTTTTCGCTAAACTATAACTACCAAAAAAAGAGTCTTTGCTCTTTCCAAAGAAACCTTATTTTTCGGGAGGTCCTGATTATGAAAAAAATGACTACTGCAATCGTCACTGGTATGGCAACTCTTGCTATTTCCGCCACTGCCTTCGCTGCTGTTTCTGCTGATGAGGCCAAGGCTATTGCTGCCAAGGAAGTGCCCGCATCCAGCACCCATATTATGACTAAGGTGGAGATGCATAAGCTGACCCCCTATTTTGAAGTAAAATTCTATGATAATGCCACCAGCACTGAATACGAAATCGACGTACTGCAAAGCAATGGTGCTATTAAAGAATATTCCATGGATGCCAAAACCCAAATGGGCAGCAGCAAAATCGTGCTCAGCGCCGCTGATGTGCAAGCTCTGATTTTGAAGGACTATCCGCAGGCTGTTTTCAGCAAAATCGAGCTGGACCGCGACAACGGCCTGTATGAATATGATGTGAAGTTCACCGCTCCCGGCGTGCGCGGTGAATATACCAT
>CAMFZA010000118.1 GCA_946002345.1 uncultured Phascolarctobacterium sp.
AAATTGCTAATTGTCAGATAGCGGTCTTCTTGTGAGTAATTTATTTAATTCCCCAAGAAGATAATTATTTTCTTGGCTACTCTAAGGCCCAGCTCAAAAAAGAGCTCTGCAAAAGCAATCCTACGGACAAGGATTATTATTTGGCCCAGTTTGCCATTTTAGTGCTGCTGCTGGAATTTTATGACGGACAAGGCAGCAGCAGCAAAACAAGGGATTTTATTCGTGTTGGTGAACTGCAAAATTCCATTGCTGCGAAGCTCGAGGAGGGTGTGGCCAAATATTCGGAGGACGAACAATCCCAGCAGGGGATGGCCTTTGCTGCTATGAAGCAGATTTACGACTCCTTGAGGTCCGACGAAAAAGGACGCAGACAAAAGACGACCAAGGAAGGCTTTGTCCATAACATTTTGCGCTTTTTGGAGGATCAGGGCCTGATTGATTATATCGAGCATGACGAGATGATAAAAACTACGCGCAAGCTGGACAATTTCATGGATTGGAATCTTTTGAATAAGAATAATTTTTATCGTGTACAGAGGATTCTAGGAGTGAAACAAGATGAGCAAAATTAATGCTATTCGTTTAATAAATGTCAATTACAATCATGATGCCATTCATGTGAGCGATGAAACACTGCATTTGAATGGCCAAAGCACCTTGATTTCCCTGCAAAATGGCGGCGGCAAATCGGTTTTGGTGCAGCTGTTGACGGCACCCTTTGTGCAGAAGCGTTATCGCAATGTTAAGGAGCGGCCCTTTTATAGCTATTTTACCAGCACCAAACCCTCCTTTATTTTGGTGGAGTGGCTTTTGGAGGATAATGGAGGCTATTGCCTGACGGGTATGATGGTGCATAAAAATCCCAGCCTTGATGATGATGAGAAGCTGGATCTTGTTACCATTATCAGTGAGTATAAGGAGCCCTGTGAGCAGGATATTCATCATCTGCCCGTGGTGGAGCACAAGGAAAATGAAGTGAGCTTAAAAAGCTTTGCTGCTTGTCGCGAGCTTTTCGAGGGCTACAAAAAGGAAAAGCCCAATAAATGCTTCTGTTTTGATTTGAATAATCAAGCTCAAAGCAAGCAGTACTTCGCAAAATTGGCAGAATATGGCATCGACTATCGGGAATGGCAAAATATTATTCGCAAAATTAACGAGGAGGAATCGGGCCTATCCAAGCTTTTTGTGGACTGCAAGGACGAAACAGGCTTGCTGGAAAAATGGTTCTTGGATGCTGTGGAAAACAAGCTGAACAAGGACGAGAATAGGATGCAGAAATTTCGGGAGCTGTTAGGCAAGTATATTCAGGAGTACAGCAATAATGTGACGAAAATCGAGCAGCAGGAAAAGCTGCAGCAGTTTTTGCAGGAGCTGGGGCCGGTCAAGGAGCAGGGCGAGGCTTATGCAGGGGCGACCAGCATAGCCCAGGAGAAGCTGGAGCTGATTCTTGCCTATCTCAATGAATTACAGCGCTTGTTGACCGTTAATGAGCAGGATACTGTTAGTTGTCAGAACGAGCTGGCTTCGCTGGAGAAGCAACTAATTCGTTTGGCTTACGAGGAATACTCCATCAGGTATTATGAATTGGCAGCGCAAGAGGATGAGTTGGCAACTACAAAAGAAGCACAGCAACTCCGCCTAGTGGAGCTGGAGCGCAAGGCTAAGGAGTTACAGCGTCAGCTGCATATTTACGAATGCGCACGCCAGCAGGCACGTTTGGACAATGATAAGCGCGATTTGACAAAGGCGGAGCAGGCGCTGGATTTATTGCGCCGGAAAAACAAGGAACTGGAGCCGGAGCGGGATTATCTAGGGTTCGTACTGCGCCAGCATTGGGAAAAGGAGCTGCGTAGTGGCGAGGAAAAATATGCAGCACTGCAGGAGGGAAGCAAGGCTTGCGCTACCGAGCTGAAGAAGGCTCAGGTGGAGCAGCAAAGCTTGCAGCAGCAAATTGACTCACAGAATAATAGAAAAGGTAGCTTGAACGCTTTAGTTGGCACCTATGATGAGGTGGAAAATCGCTTCTGCAAGAAATGGCATGTGGATTTGCAAAGAAACATGCTGCGAGAATATGAAGCGGGAACCTTGGAGATTTTGGCTGCCAATATAGCCAAGGCCCATAGTGATGCCCAACAAAATTTAGACAAGTGCCAAAAAGAGCAGCAGGCTACGAAAACAACGCTGAAAGAACTGGAGCGTGAGCAGCAGGATGTAAATAATGAGCTTGCTAATAATAAAGGGGCACTTGCTGTGCAAAAGCAGAAGAAGGCTACTGTGGACGAGCAGCTTACCAAGCGGCGTACTTTGCTACAGTATTTGCAGCTATCAGAAGAGCACCTTTTTGAGCAAGAAAAAATTGCAAAAGTCTTGGAGCAGAAGCTGACTGAAATTGACAACAGCAAGAATAAGCTACAGCAGGAATTACTGGCTGTGCAAAAGCAACGGGAGAGCCTACAAACAGGCAGGACCTTGGAACTGGCTCCGGAATTGGTACGGATGCTGGAGCAGCTGGGAATACAACTGGTTTACGGTATGGAATGGCTCAAGAAGAATGGCTATGACGAAGCGCAAAATCTGGCTTTGGTGGAGCAGCATCCCTTCCTGCCTTATTCCTTGCTTATGACGGCTAAGGATGTGGCACTTTTAGAGAAGGCCTCCAAGTCCATTTTTACCTCCTTCCCCGTGCCCATTATGCTGCGTGAAAGCTTAAAGGAGGCTGGCACGCAGAAATTGGCTAATGGCATGCTTACATGTGCTGATATGCACTTTTTGATGCTGTTTAACAACAATTTGCTTAATGAAGCTAAGCTGCAGGAACTTTTAGAAAAGCTGACCTGTGAGCAACAAGCTTTGGCAGAAAAGGTGGCTCGGCGCAAGGAGGAGTATGATACCTATCAAAGCAAATATGGAGAGCTCAAGCAGCAAAGCTTTACTAAGGCCAGCTATAAAAAGCTTTGGCAGGAGTTGGATGAGCTGCAAGCTAAGAATGCCTCTTTGCAGGATGCATATCTTGCTAATAAGGAAGCCAAAAAGCGTCTGGAGCAGAAGCTGGAGGAGTTGGCAAAGTATGCTAAGGAGTTGGAGGATGCCCTGCATAAAGCTACCCAGCAGCAGGAAGAATGCCAGCAATTAGGTGAAAAGTACAGGCAATACGTGCAGCATTTGGCTATGCAGAAGGAGTGCATGGAGCAGCTGCGGCATCTGGAGGAACAAAAGCTGGCTGTGGACAAGAAAATCGGTGTTTTGCAGGATTGCAGCAGAGAGTTTGTAGGCAAATTGAATGATTTGCAGCATGAGCTAAAGGACGTGGAGGAAGCATTCACTAAGTATAGCAGCTATAAACAGGTGAAGATGCCCAAAGGCTTTGCAGTGGCGCTAATAAATGATATTAAAGGCCTGCAGGCGCGCTTTGATGCCATTATGAAGAAGGCTTCGGGAGATCTAAAGCATTTGGTGGACAATCGGCTTGAAACTGTAAAGAGAGTTCAAGAGAGCCAAAAAGCACTTGATTATCAAGCTGCCATTTACGCTTTGTAGCCCGCAGCATGGCAGGGAATTCGATTCAATCAGGAAAAAGTGATTGCATTTACCAAGGATAAGCAAGCTGCTGAAAACGAGCAAAAGGTGACTTATGAAGCGTTGAATGAGGTAAATACGAAGCTGACCAAGGTACAGGAGCGCAAAAAGCGTTTGGTGCAGGACATGGAAAAGGATTGTCAGCAGCGCGAGCCTTTGCCCATGGAGGAGCTCGTAGCCAAGAATTTTTCTGTTTTGCGGGGACAACTGCTTGAACAGAAGCACATCTGTAACGAGCAGCTGCGCAAGCTGGAAAACCAAGGGAAGCTTTTCCACGAAAACATTGGCGCTTTGGGTGCATATAGTGGGCAAGAAACGCGAGCTTTGTGGCAAGGAGAAGAAAATTTCTCCGAATTCGCTGCCGAAGAATTACGTGGTTTTACTAAGAGCTTGCAGATAGATTATCGAAATAGTGTCGAAAAACAGAGGAAGGCTCAAGAAAAGCTAGAAAAAAATCTGCAGAATCTACAAATGATGCTGAACGAGAGGAAGATGCAGGAGGATGTATTCACTAAGCCCTTGACTGCCTTGCAAAAACTAACGGATAGCTCTAAGAGCTTTTTGCAGAAGCTGCAGCTCATTGTGGCTTCCTTAACAACCCAAGCAGAAAAGCTAAAAACAGATTTGGAATTCGTGGAGCAGGAAAAGCAGCATGTTGTTTCGCTCCTGGAGGATTACGTCCGGGCCGTGCACAAGGAAATGGGCACTATTGACCACAATTCTACCATCAAGGTGAGGGGCAGGTCGGTGAAGATGCTGGAGCTGAAGCTGCCTTTGTGGGACGATAATGCCAATATTTACCATCTCGAGATCAAGGATTTTGTGGAAAAGCTTACACAGCAAGGCATGGAGCTTTTGCAGCAGTATCGGCCGATTGAGGAGCTTTTGGGCAAGAGCTTGACCACAAAGAATCTTTATCATGAGGTCATCGGCTTGAACAACGTGCGGGTGAAGCTATACAAAATCGAAGCGCAGCGGGAGGTGCCCATTAGCTGGCGTGAGGTGGCCCGTAATTCCGGCGGTGAGGGCTTTTTGTCGGCCTTTGTCATTCTGTCCAGCCTTTTGTATTACATGCGTCGGGACGAAACCGACATTTTTGCCGACAGAAACGAGGGCAAGGTGCTGATTATGGACAATCCCTTTGCCCAGACTAATGCCGCCCATCTATTGACGCCCATGATGGATATGGCCCGAAAAAATAACACCCAGCTCATTTCCCTTACGGGGCTGGGCGGTGATTCTATATATAACTGTTATGACAATATCTATGTTTTGAATCTTATTTCTTCTAAGCTAAGCCATGTGCAGTACCTCAAGAGCAAGCATCTTGCGGGCGAAGAAACGGAAGTTTTGAGCTTGGCGAGGGTGGAAGTGACGAATGAGGGAGATATGTTAAGTTTGTTTTAATGGGGGGAGAGAAGAAATAGCGAATAGGAAAGTGGATTTTACGTTGTGCAACGATTGCAACGAAAAGTAAGATTTACGTTGCAGAAGTGCAACGCAAACGCAACACACAATTTGCGTTGCAATGATTCCCACCACAACAGAAAATAAAAGCTAGCTTAAAGGCTGATTGACCGCGGAAATTTCTGCAGTTGGTCAGCTTTTTTGCATTTTGCAAAGGAAAAGTGTGATAGATTGCAATAATAATTCGCAAGAAAGGCAGGTGCAAAAAAGAATCGTTGCACAACGATTGCAACGAAAGACAAGATTTACGTTGCAAAAGTGCAACGTAAACGCAACGCAAAATTTGCGTTGCAGAAAGAGGTGTCTGGTGATATAATTTAGAAAATGCAATATAAAAATCTAAACAAGGCAGGTACAAGACATGAAGGAAGCTAGGGACTTAGAGTTTAAAGAGATGGTAAGTAATTCATTTTTGAAAACAGTAAGTGCTTTTGCCAATTACGGCGAAGGGAGGATTCTGTTCGGCGTTGATGATAATGGTAATGCTGTAGGGATGGAAAATCCCCAGCAAGTATGTTTAGATTTGGAAAATAAGATTAATGATAGCATAACTCCCTGCCCAAATTATACCCTAGAGATAGATAGTAAAAAGGTTGTCATGTTAAAGATAAAAGAAGGATTGGACAAGCCTTATTTGTACAAGGGTAAAGCTTATAGACGTAATGATACAGCCACTATCGAAGTTGACAGGGTGGAATTGAATCGTTTGACCTTGTTGGGTTTGGGAAGATATTTTGATGAGCTGAGTGCGCAAAAGCAGGATTTGCAGTTTACAGTATTGGAAAAGGCGTTGCAGGAAA
>CAMFZA010000119.1 GCA_946002345.1 uncultured Phascolarctobacterium sp.
TAATCTCGAGTTTCGAAAACACCAATGACCTCACTATCTAATTTATTTTAGGAGGAGGCAGAACCCCAGTATAGATTAACTAAATTAAGGTCAGTATTGGCAGCAGGCGCATTATTTATGGGCGCTTTGGCAGGCTGTGGCGGCTCCAAGGATGCCGGCAAAGCAGGCGACACCATTAAGGTTGGTGCTCTGCTGGAAATGACCGGCGGTAGTGCTTCCTTCGGTATTTCTTCTAAGAATGGTATTGACCTGGCTTTGAAGAAAATCAACGAAAAGGGCGTACTGGGTGGTAAAAAGCTCTCCTTGGTTGTAGCTGATACCAAATCCGAGGCTTCTGAAGCAACCAATGGTATGCAAAAGCTGGTTTCTCAAGACAAGGTTGTAGCAGTTATTGGTCCTAACCAATCCTCCGCTGTTATCGCAGCAGGCGCAATTAACAACGGCTCCAAGGTTCTGGGCATTACTCCTATGGGTACCAACCCGGACGTAACTGTGGATCCGAAAACCAAGAAAACCAAAGAATACAACTTCCGTGCATGCTTCATTGACCCGTTCCAAGGCACTGTAATGGCAAACTATGCATTCAAAGAGCTGAAGGTTAAAAAGGCTGCTATCCTGGTAGATAACACCTCTGACTATGCTAAAGGCTTGACCCAATTCTTCAAGGAAAACTTTGTAAAACTGGGTGGCCAAGTTGTAGCTGAAGAAGCTTATCTGCAAAAGGATACCGATTTCAAAGCAACCCTGACCAAGATTAAAGCAGCTGCTCCTGACTTCATCTATATTCCTGGCTACTATCAAGAGGTTGGCCTGATTGTTAAACAAGCTCGTGAAATGGGCATCACCGTTACCATGGCCGGTGGCGATGGTTGGGACTCTGCAAAGCTGCCGGAAATCGCTGGCAAAGCTGCTCTGAACAACACCATTTTCTCCAGCCTGTATTCTCCTGATGATGCATCCGATTTGAACAAATCCTTCGTTGCTGAATACAAGAAAGCTTACAACTCTAACCCGGACGTATTCGCAGCTCTGGCTTATGACTCCACTCTGCTGGTTGCAAAAGCTATGGAAGATGCAAAATCCGCTGAACCTGCAAAGATCGCTGCTGCAATGGCTAAAATTGCTGGCTTCAAGGGCGTATCCGGCGAAGTAACCTTCAACGAACAACATAACCCCATTAAGAGTGCTGTTATCATTGAGCACAAAGATGGCGTTCAAACCTTCAAAGCTAAAGTTAATCCCTGATAGGTAACACAAGTAGTCTTAACTAGTTCAATTCAACGAGGCTGTTGTTTTGTGTGACAACAGCCTCGTTTTATCAAGAAGCGTGTCCCGCTTAGGCAAATCTAAATCTCTAGGGAGGAAAAAATATGGAGAGCTTTATGCATCAGTTCTTTCAGCAGCTGATCAACGGTGTATCTCTTGGTAGTATTTACGCACTGATCGCTTTAGGTTATACCATGATATACGGTATCATCAAGCTTATCAACTTTGCTCATGGCGATATCTATATGCTGGGTGCCTATTTCGGCTTCTATGCTACTACCACCTTGGGATTGCCCTTTATTCCGGCAATCATCTTTTCTATGGCCTGCGCTGCAATCGCCGGCATCATCATCGAACGCATTGCTTATCGCCCCATGCGTAATGCACCGCGTATCGCAATTTTAATCACTGCAATTGGCGTATCCTTCTTCTTGGAATACGGCATGATTCTTTTAGTATCCCCGCAACCTCGTACCTTCCCGGCAGTATTCAGTGCTACCGTGTATAACATGGGTCCTCTGGTTGCTAACAGCCAACAATTAGTAATTCTTTTGAGCTCCATTATTCTGATGGCAGTGCTCACCTACATTGTAAACAAAACTAAAGCCGGCAAGGCTATGCGTGCTGTATCCTTCGATGCTGATGCTGCAAGACTGATGGGCATCAACATTGACCGCGTAATTTCCACTACCTTTGCACTGGGCAGTGCACTGGCAGCAGCAGGTGGCGTGCTGGTAGGCGTTTATTATAACTCCATTGACCCGCTGATGGGCATGATGCCCGGCCTGAAGGCCTTTGTTGCCGCAGTATTGGGCGGTATCGGCATTATCCCCGGCGCTATGATTGGCGGCATCATTTTGGGTGTTGTGGAAGCTATGGTAAGTGGCTTCCTGTCCTCTACCTTCCGTGATGCAGCGGCCTTTGGTATCTTGATTTTAATCCTGCTCTATAAGCCCTCCGGCTTGTTAGGCAAGAACGTGCGTGAGAAAGTGTGAGGTGCTTGTTATGAATCCGATTAGAAAATTTGATTTAAAAGCCCTTGTCGCTTCTGTTATTATTTTTGCTGTAGTTCAAGGCCTGATTCTGGCCGAGGTTATCGGCCCCTTCTGGGAATTGAACATTATTCTGATTTGCATCAATATTATTTTGGCAGTCAGCCTGAACCTGATTAACGGCTATACTGGCCAATTCTCCATTGGTCACGCTGGCTTTATGGCAGTTGGTGCCTATACCGGTGCTATCATTACTGTAAAGCTGGGCCTGCCCTTTGAGCTGGCTTTGGTTGTAGCAACTGTCTGTGCAGGCTTCTTAGGCTTCCTCATTGGCTTGCCTACCCTGCGCCTTGATGGTGACTATTTGGCAATCGCTACCTTAGGTCTTGGCGAAATTATTCGCATCTGCATTCTCAACATCGACTATGTAGGCGGTGCTTCCGGTTTGATGGGTATCCCCCGTTTGACTACCTTCGCTTATATCTTCTGGATTATGATAGCCATCATCTTCTTTATTAAAAACTTTAAGAATTCTGCTCTTGGTCGTTGCTGCTTAGCTATTCGTGAAAACGAAATCGCAGCCGATACCATGGGTATTAATACTACTAAATACAAGGTAATGGCCTTCACCCTGGGCGCTTCCTTTGCTGGCACTGCAGGCTGCCTCTTCAGCCATTACTTCTTTCTGGCGCATCCCGCATCCTTTACCTTTATGCGTTCCTTCGATATTCTGACCATGGTAGTTTTGGGTGGCTTGGGCTCTATGACTGGTGCTATTACCGGTGCAACCCTCTTGACCTTCATTTCCGCCTACCTGTCCGACTATCCGGAATGGCGTATGGTTATCTATTCCGTAACTATGATCGTTTTGATGCTGCATCGTCCCCAAGGCTTGTTCGGTAGTGAAGAGCTGAGCCGTAAGATGTTTAAGTTTGGAGGTAAGAACAATGGCAGAGCTGCTGAAGGTAGATAATGTTTCCATGATTTTCGGTGGTCTGCGTGCCGTTTCCAACTTTTCCATGTATATTAACAAGGGAGAGTTGATTGGTCTTATCGGTCCTAACGGTGCAGGTAAAACTACCGCTTTTAATATGATTACCGGTGTATATACTCCCAGCGAGGGCGATGTATATTTTAATGGTGTAAAGAGCAGTGGTAAAAAATCCTACCAGGTTACTCAATTGGGTATGGCTCGTACCTTCCAAAATATCCGCCTGTTCTCCGAGCTGAGCGTAATCGATAACGTAAAAATCGCCTATAATATGCACGTTACCTATAATTTGGTGGATGCGATTATTCGTGATAAAAAATATCTTGATGAAGAAGAATTCATTACCCAAAAGGCCATGGATTTGCTGAAGATTTTCCACCTAGAAGGTGAGGCTTATGAGGTTGCTAAGAACCTGCCCTATGGTAAGCAACGCCGTTTGGAAATTGCTCGTGCTTTGGCCACCGAGCCCAAGCTGCTCCTGCTGGATGAGCCTGCTGCAGGTATGAACCCCCAGGAAACCCACGAGCTTATGGAAATGATTCGTTGGATTCGTGAAAAGTTTGACCTGTCCATCCTGCTCATCGAGCATGATATGGGCTTGGTTATGGGCGTGTGCGAGCGCATTTACGTGCTGGAATATGGTATGAAGATTGCTGAAGGTACTCCTGAAGAGATTAAAAACAACAGTCGTGTAATTGAAGCATATCTGGGCGAGGAGGTTATCAACTAATGTTAAGAGTTGAAGATATTAATGTCTATTACGGCGCTATTCACGCCATTAAAGGCATCAGCCTCGATGTTCCCGATGGTGAAATTGTAGCGCTGATTGGTTCCAACGGTGCAGGTAAGTCCACAACCTTGCGCACTATTTCCGGCTTGATGAAGCCGAAGAGCGGTAAAATTATCTACGAAGGCAATGATATTGCTGGTGTACCCGCTCATAAAATCGTTGGTATGGGTCTATGCCAGGTTCCAGAAGGTCGTCATGTTTTTGCCAATATGACTGTTTTGGAAAACCTGGAGCTGGGTGCATATCTGCGCAATGACAAAGAAGGCATTGCCAAGGATATGCAGGATGTATTTGAAAAATTCCCTCGTTTGTTAGAGCGTAAGGAGCAAATTGCCGGCACCCTGTCCGGTGGTGAACAGCAAATGCTGGCTATGGGGCGTGCTTTGATGAGCCGTCCAAAATTATTACTCTTGGATGAGCCCTCCATGGGTCTTGCCCCCTTGCTGGTTAAGGAAATTTTTAATATAATAAAAGAAATCAATGCTGGCGGTACTACCATCCTTTTGGTAGAACAAAACGCTAATATGGCATTGTCCATTGCTGATAAAGCATATGTTCTGGAAACCGGCCGCATTACCTTAAGCGGTACTGCTCAAGAGCTGGCAAGCAGCGAAGAAGTCCGCAAGGCATATTTGGGCGGCTAACAAGAGGAGGTCATTTTCATGTTAGTAAAAGACTTTATGACTAAAGACGTTATTACCGTGCGTGAGGATCAGTCCATGCTGGAAGCTCGCGAGGTTATGCGCAGCAAAAAGCTGTATAGCCTGCCGGTAGTGGACGATATTTCTCGTGTACGTGGTATGATTACTGTGGATGATATTGGCAAGGCATCTCCTAGCGACAGCTCCACTCTGTCTCGCTATGAGGCTAATTATCTCTTAGGCCGCTTGAAGGTTAAAGATGTTATGAGCCGCACTGTGGTAACAGTGGATAGCGAGGATACCATTGAGTATGTAGCTTATAATCTGTATAAGCGCAAGGTTAACGCACTGCCTGTTTTGGGTCGTGATGGCAAGCTCTGTGGTATTATTTCCCGTAGCGATATGTTCCGTTCCTTCGTTGAAATGATGGGTGTAAACCAAAGTTGCACTCGCTTCACCGTAATTACTCCTGATAAGGTTGGTGTTGTTGCTGAAATTACCAACATTATGAAGGAGGATGGTATCAATATCATCTCCTTGGCGACACTGCAGACCGGTAATGGCACTGCTGAGATTACTATTCGTTGCCGCCTGAACAATAATGGCTTGGATATTATCGAGCAAATCCGCGAGGCTGGCTATGAGGTTACTGACATTATGTCCTTGGATGGTCTGGAATAATGCTTTCAGGAGCTTCCGTACATGTTGGTGATGTAGTAAAGATGAAGAAGGCTCATCCCTGTGGCAGCAGTGAGTGGGAAGTTACCCGTACTGGGGTGGATTTTGTTCTCAAATGCTGTGGGTGCGGTCGCTTTGTTATGCTAAATCGCAATAAATTCGAAAAGGCTGCCAAGGCTGTTGTGAGCAGTAAGGAGCAGCCAACAACATAATACAGTTATCCCTATATCTCCTTTCCCTAGAGATAAAGAAAACCGCTACGATGTTTGCAGGCATTGTAGCGGTTTTTCGTTCTATAACAAGATTTTTTTACAAAAATTAGTGTAAAAAAGACGTTTTTAGGCTGCAAAAGCTGCCAATAGCTGATTTAAGTGAAAAAAATGCAAACTCCTCAAAAAATGCCGATTTTTACACAATTTGCTATTGTTCTT
>CAMFZA010000120.1 GCA_946002345.1 uncultured Phascolarctobacterium sp.
GAGCACTGTGTAAAGGCAGTTAGCGATGCCCTGAAGGCTCTGCCCGGCATCACCAGCGTCACTGTCTCCTTAGAAGACAACGTAGCCACCGTTTCCGGCCCCGACCCCGATGACGCAGCTATTAAAGCTGCTATCGAAGACACTGGCTTTGACGTTATCGAAATCGCCTAAGCTAGCACACCGGGCTAAGGTATAATTCCATGCTTGCCCAAGCTTAAGCAACACAAAAGCTCCCAGCCTACAAAGACTGCATTAAGACCTAGCAAGCAAGGAGCAATTCTATTACTAAAATACAACCAGCCGCAAAAGCCCAACGAAAAGAGCAGAACACAAATAAAGCACAGCTGATCCAGGAAATCGGAGAAGCAACACGAGCGCCAATGTAACCAAAGGCTTCACTTAAATAAATGGCCGCTCCGGAGCGCATAATTAGCTCGATAAAGCCCGACATCATGGGCACAAGGCCAATACCCATGCCCTGACAAGCATTGCGGTAGATAAAAATCTGGCTTAGGAAAAAGTACACCGGCACCGTATAGAGAATATACAAATGGGCCGCCTCCATAACCTCCGGCCCCGGATTTTCCATAAAAATACCAATAATATGCTCCCCAAAAAGGAACATACACAAGGCCGCAAACACACTAAAGCCTAGGCTGAGCATGGAACATTTGCGCACTGCCTCACGAATTCTATCAAAACGACGTGCACCATAATTCTGCGCAGTAAATACAGCCATAGCAATACCCGAAGAAATCATGGGCTGCAGAGCCATTTGCTCCACACGTGTAGCTGCCGTAAATCCGGCAATCTGTTGTCCGCCAAACTTGTTGCACACCGATTGCAGCACAATAATGCCCAAGCCCAAAACACTGAACTGCACCGCCATAGGCAAGCCCATGCGCAAATGAGCCCACACCTCTGGCCAATCCAAGTTAAAATCCTTGCGCTTTAGGTGCAGTTGGGGAAAGCGCTTATAAATATACACCAGACACAAAATGGCGGATATAGCCTGCGCAATAACCAATGCCACCGCACTGCCCGGCACACCCCAGCCCAAGAGCAAAATAAAGCACAGGGCCAGTACAATATTCACCAAAGAGGACACAATCAAAAAATACAGGGGCGTTTTACTATCACCCAAGGAACGCATAATTCCTGATAAAAGATTATAGCCCATCATAGCAAAAAGGCCGTCCACAATAATCATAACATAAGCCTTGGCATCCTCTAAAAGCTCTAGGGGAATATTCATCAGCACCAAAGCCGGGTCAATAATTATATGAAAAACCAGCATAATAAGCAGGGTAAACAGCACGCTAAGCACAGTACAGGTGCCAATGCTGCGACGCATACCATCCATGTCCCCCGCACCATAACGCTGTCCTGTGACAACGGTGCAGCCATTGGACAGTCCGATAGTCAACACCATCGTCATCATAAAAAGGGGTGTGACAGAGCCCACCGCTGCCAATGCCTCCACACCAATGGTACGACCAACAATGACCACGTCAGCAATATTATAAAGCTGCTGAAAAACATTACCAATGAGCAGAGGTATCATAAAGAGAAGGATCAGCTTTAAGGGCTCACCCTCCGTCATATTTTGTAGCATAAATACCTCCAGAAAAACTAATAGACTAATCAGTCAAACTATAACACAAAAAATTTTTATTGTAAAGCATCTTTAGCGGCTCTTTTACACCAAAAAGAGAAGACGTATGCGCTCGCATACGCCTTGCTTTTAGTTTTTACTCTGCCCGCTCTACATAGTTGGTAATAGAGCCAATGCCCTCAATCTCTACTTTTACTTCATCCCCATCATTCAAAAGGCCGGAGCCTACAGGGGTACCGGTGAGCACAATATCACCGGCATCCAAGGTAAAGCTATGGGAAATATAGCTCAAAATCTCATAGGGATTATACACCATATTCTTCGTATTGGCATTTTGCTTCAGTTCACCATTAACCCAGGATTTGATGGACAAATTAGTGGGGTCCAACTTAGTTTCCATCCACGGACCTAAGGGACAGAAGGTGTCAAAGGATTTGGAGCGTAGCCATTGCAGCTCCTTGCGTTGCAAATCCCGAGCCGTAATATCGTTGGCACAGGTATAGCCAAGAATATATTTAGGAACCTCCTCAGGAGCAACATCTTTCATCTTCTTTTTAATGACAATGGCCAGCTCCACGCCAAAGGCCAGCTCCTCCACAGCCTTGGGCCAAATAATCTTTTCTCTAGGTCCAATAACAGTATGGGAGGCCTTGCAGCACAGCATGGGCTCCTGAGGAACAGCTTCGCCAAACTCATTAGCGCGCTTACGAAAATTTAAGCTAACACAGATAATCTGCTTAGGAACGCAGGGAGCTAAAAGGCGCACCTCGTCCATTCTATACACATCCTCGGTGATTTGCCAAAAGGTTTCCAGGCTGCCCTGCACCCTGGTAATGGAATCACCATTAATAAAACCGATGCCAATAAAGCCGGTTTTCAGGTCCTCAAAACGTACACACCTCATTTGGACACCTCCATAATCTGCATCTTTCTCTTTTTAAAATACACAGGCGTCAATTGGCAGGCAGCAGCGATTTGCAGCGCTTCAGCTAAACGACGCCCCACATGCTCCGCATAATGGGCATCACTGCCAATAGTACAATACTTACCGCCCAAGGCGTGATAACGCTTATACAGCGGCAACAGACCTGCTACCGCAGCAGCATCATCCAAGCGACGGGTATTGATTTCTATAGGAATATTTTTATCTATCAACAGCTGAAACAGCTTGTCGAACAACTCCGGTGCATCGGCCAGACGCAGCTCCCGCTCCTCTCCCGTATAGGGCCAGTAGCGGCAAATATAATCGATATGGGCAAAGGCATCAAAATCCCGGTCCTGCTCCACGCAGGTGATGGAATCCTGCAAAAACTCCTCCACAATCTGCTGGCGGGTACGACCTGCATAGCAGGTGGACTCATACAAGTCCCTTTTACCGATACAATGGATGGACCCCAACACAAAATCGAAATCATGTCCCTGGGCCACCCTTTTGTCCTCCACTGCGGTGTGAGTTTGCATACCGATTTCAATACCAAGGAGCACCTTATCATTACATAGGGGCTTCAGGCGTGCAAAATATTCATCTATATCAAAGGTAAAAGCATCGGGATTAGTAGGATAATCGTAATCCCAGTGCTCCGTAACAATCATACCAATTTTTTCTGCTGTAGCTGCAGCTATAGCGTCGGCAAACTGCATATGGCTGTCACAGGAATAATCGCAGTGCATATGTGTATCAAAAAGCAAGTAAAACACCTTCTTATGGACAAAGCGTCCTCAAACACTCTCTTACACGTTGAAGCGGAATTCGACTACATCGCCATCCTGCATAACGTAGTCCTTGCCCTCCAAACGTACTAAGCCCTTTTCACGGGCAGCGGCCTTGCTACCACAGGCTACCAAATCATCATAAGAAACAATTTCGGCGCGAATAAAGCCACGCTCAAAATCAGTATGAATCTTGCCAGCTGCCTGGGGAGCCTTTGTATTTTGCTTAATGGTCCAAGCGCGGGTTTCTATTTCAGCGGCGGTTAGGATGGTGATAATTCCCATAAGATTATAGCCTGCTTTAATCAAACGATCCAAGCCGGTTTCCTCCAAGCCTGCCATAGCCAAAAACTCAGCTGCCTCTTCCCCATCCAGCTCGGCAATTTCGCTTTCCATTTTAGCGGAAACAACAATTACCTCGGAGCCTTCCTCCGCAGCATATTTTTTTACAGCCTGCACATGGGGATTAGCACTGGTATCAGCAACCTCGCCCTCAGCCACATTGGTTACATACAAAATGGGCTTCATGGTCAAAAGATGCACGTCGCCCAACAGCTCCTGCTCCTCTTCAGACAGGCCTACGCGACGGGCAGGCACGCCCTCGGAAAGTCCAGCCATGATTTTCTCCATCACAGCCTGCTCCAGCTTCACCTTTTTATCGCCAGTCTTAGCTAATTTCACCAAACGCTCCTGACGTTTTTCCACGGTTTCCATATCAGCCAGGCACAGCTCGGTATTAATAATATCAATATCACGCAGGGGGTCAATGCTGCCCTCAACGTGGGTAATATTGCCATCCTCAAAGCAGCGCACTACCTCAGCCACTGCATCCACCTCGCGGATATGTGCCAAAAATTTATTGCCCAAGCCCTCACCCTTGGAGGCACCCTTGACAAGGCCTGCAATATCTACAAAGCGCATAGCGGCAGGCACAATTTTGCGAGATTTAAACATATCACTCAAAACATCTAAGCGTTTATCAGGAACATCAACAACGCCCACATTAGGCTCAATAGTACAAAAAGGATAGTTGGCAGCCTCAGCGCCGGCCTTAGTAATAGCATTAAATAAAGTGCTCTTGCCCACATTAGGCAATCCCACAATACCAACCTCTAAATTAGTGCTCACATTCATCGCTCCTATCTTTATAATTCGTCAAGCGTAATTAACTCCATATCTAATATATTTTACAATACTAGGCTTGTTTATGCAATAATTTATCTTTAAAAACAACGGCTGCTTCACCTGTATATAAAAGACCCGAGCACCATTGCTCGGGTCAAATATTAGATCTTATTTCTTGTTTCTCTTTTCCATAATGCTTTGAGCACGAGCACGCATAGCAGGGTCTGCAACCTGCTTGTATTCAGCACTGGGCAAAGCAAAATAGGACTCGTCAGCTACATTGGAAACCTCCTCTACCTTTACAAAAGGCAGATATGCAGTTTGGTAGCCAAGCCATTTTTCGGTACCCTTTTCATAGTAAAAGGTCAAGGTATTGTTGCCCTTGGTCATTCTGTCATAATCATACCCAGTTGCTGCATCATTGCCGCCCACAGGACGAACGTTGAACCAGCCAATCAAGCTCTCTGCAAAGGGAGAGCTCATGCCGGGCAGGGCAGGCACTCTATCATAGGTTTTATTTACCAAATCAATGGCATACCAAAAACCATCCTTGCAAAAATCCACATTATCCTTGATGATCTTGCCTTCACCATCAATAATAGTAGCACGCTTAGCAGCAATACCATTATTCTCGTTATACTCAGTGCGACTGGTACGTTTCTTTTTAGCTGTGGGAAGATTATTATAAGCATCAGCAGTCAACACATCACGCATGTCAATGGTTTGGGAAACCACCAAATGCACAGGATGCTTGTCGCTGTTCAAGGTTTGCCCCAAAAGCTTAATGGTACGCTGTCCCGGATTATATGCTAAAGCTACGGCAGCACACATTACGGTCATGAGAAAAGTAAATAATAAAATGCGCATAGATTTACCCATGTAATTCACCTCTTGCAATAGTGTATGTACCTATTATAACACGGGGCAGGTATTTTAAGCTAGTAAAGTTTTTCTAATGCAGTAAATTTTGCACATAAAAAGACCCTGCACATTTCTATGCAGGGTCTTGCATGCCGATTATTCGCAAGTGAACGGCAGCAAAGCAACGCAGCGAGCGCGTTTGATTGCTACGGTCAATTGGCGTTGATGCTTAGCGCAGGTGCCGGAGATACGACGGGGTAAAATCTTACCGCGTTCGGTAACATAACGGCGCAGCTTGGCTACATCCTTGTAATCGATTTCTTCAACTTTATCAACACAGAAGCTGCAAACTTTTCTTCTGGGTCTTCTGCCTCTTTCACGTTTCATTGCATAACCTCCCTTAAATTAGAATGGTATCTCTTCATCAAAGGGAACCGCTTGACCGAATGTCTCCATACC
>CAMFZA010000121.1 GCA_946002345.1 uncultured Phascolarctobacterium sp.
CCCGTCGGGCAGATAGGCGACCAGAAACATCGCCCCCGGCAGCACCGGCGCGCCGTAGCTGACGATGCGCGCCCCCGTGTTTTTGATGGCCAGGGGTGTGCGGTCGTCCGGGTCCACGCTCATGCCACCGGTGCAGCAAACGAGCTCTGCTCCTTTTTCTTCTATGGCAGCATGAATGGCGGCGGTTACAGCCTCCGGGTCATCTCCCAAAACTTGCTTATGAATTACCTCCACACCGTATGCGGCCAGCTTTTCCTCAATAACAGGGGTAAAGGTGTCCTTGATGCGACCGGTGAAGACCTCGCTGCCAGTGGCAATAATAGCGGCTTTTTTCAGCTTATATGGCAGCAGCCCAAGTAAGGGCTTTTCGCCGCACAGCTCCTGCACAGCGTACATTTTCTCCTTTTCAATAACCAGAGGAATGATGCGGGTGCCTGCCAGCTTGTCCCCCTTACGCACCGGAGTATTGCCATGGCGGGTGGCAATCATCATCTGGCCAAAGCCGTTGACCAAGGCCAGTCGTTTGCCATCCACCTTAAAGAGTCCATCCCTAGCTGCGCTCAGCTCGATTTTGCCCTCCTTCACCTCTGATTCCAGCATATACTCATTCTTGCACATGTCACAAAGAATCCGGGCCGCATCGTTTTCGTGCAGCATATTCTCATCTGCTTCCCAAACGTATAAATGCTCCTTGCCAATGGAAAGCAGCACCGGTATATCCTCTGGTTGGACAATATGTCCCTTGCGAAACACCGCATCCTTGGTAACGCCCTTAATAATTTGGGTCAAATCGTGGCACAGCACACTGCCCACAGCGTCTTCTGTTTTAATAAGCTTCATGATTGTACTCCTCAAATTTTCGTAAACAGTCTTTTATTTTACTCGGGCAAAGCCATATTTTTCGAAGGTTTGCATGGCCTCTTCCGTAGTGAGGAAGGCGGCAAGTTCCTTAGCAGCAGCTTGTTGGGGTGACTTTTTCAAAACACCGATGGGATAAATTACGGGCTTTTTGAGAGTTCCTGCCGGTGCCTCGGCCACTACACGCACCTTATCCTTAATCAGCGCTGCATCAGTGGCGTAAACAAGGCCTGCATCGGCACTGCCCTCACCCACCCAGTTCAGCACTTGGGTAACATTGGTGCCCAGGCTGGCCTTGGACTGTACTGCTTGCCAAATGCCCAGACTGGTCAGCGCTTCCTTGGCATATTGGCCGGCAGGTACGCTGGCCGGGTCACCAATGGCCGGGTGCTTGGCTTTGGCTAAATCCTTAAATTCCTTAATTGTGCTTTCGCCCTTGGCCGGCACAATCAACACCAGCTTATTCTCCAAAAGGGGCTTGATGCTGGCGCTATCCATGTAGCCCTTCTTATCCAGAGCCTGCATTTGCTTATTGGCGGCAGATATAAACAGGTCGGCATCGAGGCCATTTTCAATTTGGGATTGCAGCTTGCCACTGGCATCATAAACGCCCTGGATTTTGATTTCCGGATGCTTTTTATTGAACATGGGTATGAGCTGCTGCTCGAAAACCTTTTCCAAGCTGGCTGCGGCTGCTAATTGCACTGTTTTTACTTCCTTTGCAGGAGCAGCAACCTTGTTGCTGGTGCCACCGCAGCCCAGGACTATCATGGCCATGAGGCTCATAGCTAAAACTAAGAACTTTTGCATGATTATTCCTCCATTCTTTTTTTCATATAATGCTGATAATAATTTAAACCAATGACCACTGCCAGGCAGATGGTCACGATTATCAATACATAAACTCCAGCGCTATCGAAATCGCCGGCGGCCACCGCACTATACACTGCCAAGGGCAGGGTACGGGTTTTGCCGGCGATGTTGCCCGCCAGCATAGCAGTGGCGCCGAACTCGCCCAAGCCCCTGGCGAAGGCCAGCAGACCCCCGGCAATAATGCCGGGGAGGGCGTTGGGCAGGTGCAGACGCCAAAAGATGCGCCATTCCGTCATGCCTAGGGAGCGGCCTGCCTCCATGATTCCCTTGTCCACCTGCATAAGTGCTCCCCGAGCGGAACGATACATGAGGGGGAAAGAAATCACGGCAGCCGCCAGCACTGTAGCTATCCAGCTAAAGGCGATTTGCACGCCGAATCTATCCATGAAAAAGCTTCCCACCAAGCGATTATTGCCAAAGATAACTAGCAAAAAGAAGCCAGCCACCGTAGGAGGCAGCACCATGGGCAGGGTGAAAACGCCGTCGATGAAAATCTTGGCGCTTTCATCTGGCAGTCGCTCCACCCACCACGCCGCCACCACGCCTAAAACGAAGACGATGGCGATGGTGGCGGCGGCGGTCTCAAGGCTTATCCAAAGGGGCGAAAGGTCCAACACATCACTCATGTGCGTCCACACTCCCCGTCCGTGCCCTTGGCCAGGCGAATGCCGTGCTCTAAGGTAGGCAATACCATTTCCAGGGCCTCCTCCACAGCCTTTTTACTGCCGGGCAGGTTGACAATGAGGGTGCTATGGCGCAGAACGCTGACGCCCCGACTGAGCATGGCACGCTTGGTGATGGCCATGGAACCGGCGCGTATGGCCTCTGCGATACCGGGCACATTACGGGTGGCCACGGCCAGAGTCGCTTCAGGGGTCACATCCCGGGGAGACATGCCGGTGCCCCCGGTGGGGATGAATAAATCCACCTGCCAGCTATCTGCCAAGCGCTTCAGCTCCCGTTCAATTTTACCTTGCACATCCGGCAGCAGCACCTGCTCCACCACCTCATAGCCAGCCTGAGCCAGCATTTTTGCAGCCTGGGGACCGCTAGTGTCGACCCGCTGGCCCACAGAGCCCTTATCAGAAAGGGTCATGACAGCGGCCCGGAGGGGTGCGTTGGGGCTGGGTAGCTCCACCGTAATATCCATGCCGGTGGTGAGTATTCCACCCTGCTCCACCGTAGCGAAAACGCCTTCCCGAGGCATAATGCAGTCTCCCACCCGGTGGAATATTTGACAGTGGCTATGGCATTCCTTGCCAATTTGGGATAGCTTGAGCACCACAGTACCAGCCTTCAGGATGCTGCCCACTGGCAAATTACGCAAATCAAGGCCGCTGAGGAGAATATTTTCGCCAAAGGTGCCTGCTACAGCAGGGGCTATGCCTGCCTTGCTGGCAGCAATCCGCTGGTTGAAGGCCACAACCTGCTCCTCAGCCAGCAGACTAACCTGCCTGTGCCAATTTCCTGCGTGAGCATCCCCTTCGATGCCGTAATCCTTAAGCAGCGTAACCTTGGGCACGGCCTGCTTCACCGTGCCCCTAGCCTCGCTAATGCATAAGGCTCTAATTTTACCCTTTTGTTCTTGCATGGCTTTCTACCTGACTTTCTCTATAATCGTCGCAAGATAGCGCTGCAGTGTACCACGGACTGGAAACGCTATTTTATCGCGAACATTCGTTTCGAGTAACGTTTCGTTACTCATAAAATTTCAGTATATTTGTACTTTTTAAAGAGACATGAATCTGAGCTTTGGGTGCTACTTTTCGTTAAATTTATCTTACCTTAAGCATCTTCATGGCATACTGATGCATCATTCCCAATGGAAAGCACCGCTCTTGCCACCGCTTTTGCTCACCAAGTGCACATCGGTGATTAGCATGCCTTTATCGATGGCCTTGCACATATCGTAAATGGTCAGCAATGCAATTTGTACGCCGGTGAGGGCCTCCATTTCCACGCCTGTTTTGCCATCTGTTTTTACTAGGCAGGTGGCTTCGATGTAGTACCTGCCTCTATGAGGCGCATGCTGGGTGGGGTCTTGGTCGCTCTCCTGAGCTTCCTGCAGCGTAAAATCTACTGCACACTTGCTTAGGGGCAAGGGATGACACAGAGGAATAAGCTCGCTGGTGCGTTTGCAGGCCATGATGCCTGCCAAGCGCGCCACGCCTAGCACATCTCCCTTAGCAATTTCGTGACGCTGAATCCGGTCAAAAATTTCCTTACAGACAAAAATTTTTCCGGTAGCAATGGCGGTTCTGGTGGTTACGGGCTTGGCGCTCACATCCACCATTAGAGCATTGCCTTCCTTATCAAAATGGGTTAATTCGCTCATGTTTAACCTCCTCTTCTAGGTTAAGCTTTATTTTAGGTCTTGGAGTGTCCACTCCTAACCACCGATTTCGTTCATGTTAAAGGGGGCCGGCTTTTCTTCAAAGTGATGGCCCAGTGGCTTTTGGGAAATAGCGCTTTGAAGCGCTTGCATGATTAGTTCTTGAGGGGCAGCTTCCTGCTGTTTATCCCCCTCTTTTCTGCCATTGCGCAAGAGCTGGCGCAGGTCAAGGGTAGGTTGACTGTATAAGCAGGGCTTTAGCTGACCGGTGCTGGTTAGGCGCACACGATTACAGCTGGCGCAGAATTTTCCGTGTAAGGGCTCAATAAAGCCGATTATTTGCGTATGACCATTCTTTGCAGCTTCATAATAGACTGCAGGGCCATTGCCAAGTCTTTCCTTTATTGGGGCTAGGCTATAACCTGCCTTGTGGAGCATAGTGCGTAGCTCATCGCCAGTGTAGGCTGCAAGGCTATGATTGCAGGAGAGGGGCATGAGCTCGATGCAGCGCAAGGGTATTCCTAGATTACGTGCAAACTGAAGTAAAGCAAGGAGATGCTTGCTATTTGTACAGTTATTTTTTAAGGGCACACAGTTAATTTTGCACCTAAGGCCACTCTGCACAGCTGCTTTTATGGACTTAGTTACGGCTTCGAGCTCCCCTCCACCGGTTATTTTGCTGTAGAAATCCTTGTCCACAGTATCAAGGCTAATGTTGATGCCGTCTAAATCGCAAGCCTGTAATTGGGGTAGGCTTGCCGCTAACAGTGTTCCATTGGTGGTTAAGGTAACCTGCTCCACCCCATCCATTTGCTTGAGCTTGGTGATGAAGTCCACTGCGCCCTTGCGAACCAGGGGCTCACCACCGGTGATTTTGAAACGGGTGATGCCCAAGGTGACGGCGCACTGTGCGATACGCAGGATTTCTTCATAGCGTAGGATTTGCGCATGCTCTACCATTTTGGCATTTTCGGGCCTGCAGTAGGCGCAGCGCAGGTTGCAGCGGTCTGTGAGGGATATTCTCATGTAGTTGATGGTTCTTTTGTATTTGTCTAACATGGTTTTTGACCTTTGTTTAGTTTTTTGTACAGGGAATTTGCGCAATTTGCTAATCTGAAGCGAACATTGAGAATTTTAGCGAATGAGTGGCTGGTACAATGGTTCCAAGGGTTCGAATGCTTGAATCTTTTTGCGAGACAAGTAGTACCCCGCAGGAACCCTATTGTACCCCACGCGGCCCAGGCCGTCCTCTCTTGGCCTTCGGCCAATTCACCTTAAAATGAGCGTAAAAATTCGACGTGAGCGAAGATTGCTAATTGCGCTTTTCCCTTTATATTTTACGCTCTTTTTATCCTACTTCTTTGTGTGCACAAAGAAGTAGCAAGAAATGCACCAGCATTGCATGCTGGACCGCTCGCTTTTTTCTACGAAAAAAGCTTAGCAAAAAAGCTTTTTATTTGTTTGGGCTCGTCGTTCTTCCCCTTGTTACTGCTTTTGGTTCGTGGTTCAAGGTTATGCTGTTCGCTGTTCTGGTACCGTTGCGTCTACCGGGATTTGCTATATAAGGAAATTGCGCAATTAGCTAATCTGAAGCGAACATTGAGAATTTTAGCGAATGAGTGGCTGGTA
>CAMFZA010000122.1 GCA_946002345.1 uncultured Phascolarctobacterium sp.
GTGCTGTTCTTGCGGTTTTGTTCGCCCTGGTTGGCGTTGCGAAGTAGATGTCCGCGCTCGCGGGTGGGGTCATTGGCATTGGTAAAGCGGATTTCCGTAGGACGGCTAGCCAGGTTGAACATTTCCTCGGCCTTCATACGCTCGGGCACGATGAGACCGCTGGGCAGCTTATGCTCGGAGCCCTTAATATAGGCATCCTTGCCCTTCCAGATAACATCAGTGAAGCTAGAAACGCCGATGAAGCTGAAGACGAACTTGTTCTTGGGGTTGTTATAAACATCCAAGGGGGAGTCGATTTGCTGCATTACGCCCAGCTTCATAACCAAAATGCGGTCGGACAGTGCCATAGCCTCGGACTGGTCATGGGTTACGTAAATAATGGAGAAGCCATATTTGCGCTGCAGGTCTTTAATCTCAAAGCGCATTTCCTCACGCAGATGGGGGTCCAAGCTGGAGAGGGGCTCGTCCAAAAGCATTACGTCGGGGTTGATTGCCAAAGCACGAGCCAAGGCTACACGCTGCTTGCCACCGCCGGAAAGGTCAGCCGGGCTATCGTTAGCAGACTTGAGCAGGTTGGTGGCTGTCAGTGCGTCCTTAGTGCGTTGCTCAATTTCCGCATTGGGCAGCTTGCGCAGACGCAGGGGGAAGGCCACGTTTTCATAGACGCTCATGTGGGGCCATACGGCAAAGGCTTGGAAAACCATGCCGAAATTACGATTTTCAGGGGGAGTATAGTGATGCTTTTTAGGAGAAGAAAGTAGGCGGTCGCCTACCCACACCTCACCATCGGATAAATCCTCGAAGCCGGCAACCATACGCAGGGTAGTGGTTTTACCGCAGCCGGAGGGACCCAGCATGGAGAAGCATTCGCCCTTGCCGATTTCGATATTCAGGTTATCGACGGCAGTAACATCACCAAATCTTTTTGTAACATTTACTAAGCGGATGTATGACATGACGATTACTCACTCGCTTTCTTGGTAAGATGGTTGATGAACATTTGACCTAAAACGATAATGATCAAGGCAATACCTGCCAAAGCAGTGGACATAACGGTTTCGCCATCCTCGTTCAGGGTGTAGATGGCTACGCCGATGGTTCTGGTGGTAGGAGCATACAGCATGATGGATACGGTCAATTCGCGCAGGGCCGGCAGGAAAATCAGGAAGAAGGCACTGATCATACCGGGGCGAACCAAGGGAATAACGATGTCCTTCAGGGACTGCCACATGCTAGCGCCGCAGGAACGGGATGCTTCCATCAGGGAGTCATGCACCTGCTCCAGCGCAGCAGAGTTTGCCTTCAGGGAGAAGGCCATGTAGCGGGCAATGTAGGATACCAGAATAATCCATACAGTGTTGTAAATGTTGATGCCAAACTGGCCGGACCAGGCGAGGATTACGCCCAAAGCGATAACGGAGCCGGGAACGGAGAAGGGCAGCATGCCCAAGAATTCCAGAATGCCCTTGCCGCGAACCTTCATCTTAACGATAACATAGGAAATCATAACGCCGGCAAACATGGTAATGAAGGCGGCAGCCAGACCCAAGGTATCGGAGATGAAGATTGCGTCACTCGTTACATCATCCTCTAAGAGAATGTACTTGTAGTTATTGAGGGAGAGGTTTTCCCAAGTCAGGGGCAGACCATAGGTTTCTACGCCGCCAACCATGAAGATAACCACGGTGGGTAACACAATGGTGAAGCCGATGTAAGCCAGGCAGAAGAACAGCAGGGGATAACGCAGGCCGCGCAGCTTGAGCTCCATGGGACGGAAGCTTTTGCCACCGATGATTTGGTAATGGCCTTTGCTGAGCACCTTTTGTTGAGCCCAGATGATGCAGGCTGCGGATACAATCAATACGGTTGCCAATACGGTACCAGTACGGATAGAGGCGAAGGAGCCTGCGGATTCATGAATCTTTTCGTAAATCAGGGTGGGGATATTATAAATACCCTGTTCAATACCCAAAACTGCTACGGTACCGAAGTGTGCCATGGAGTACAGCATGATGAGCAACGCACCACTCATGATGGAGGGCAGCACCAGGGGAATGGTAATCTTGCGGGTGATGGTGAAGAGACCGGCGCCGCTAATGCGAGCAGATTCCTCTAAGGTGGGGTCCATACGTTCCAAAGCACCGCAAACCTGGATAAATACGAAGGGGAAGAGATACATAACCTCTACGCAGCTGATGCCGTGGTAGGTATAGATATCGAAAAGAGGCTCCGTAGTATTAAAGGCGGACATAAACCACTTATTAATATAGCCGGAGTGGGGGCTGAGCAGCATTTTCCAAGCCAAAGCGCCGATGAAGGAGGGCAGCATGAAAGGAACAAGGAAAAGGCTCTTCATAAAGGTCTTATAGGGAAGGTCGGTACGAGTGACCAGCCAAGCAAAGAAGGTACCTACGATGGTGGAGCCAACTGTGGTCATGCTGGCGATAATAAGGGAGTTAATCAATGCTTGGAAGGTTTCGGGCTCGGTGAGGACTTTATAGAAGTCCATGCTGTTGAATTTGCCATCTACGAAGAAGGCATTAAACAGAATCAGGAGCACAGGCCAAGCTACGAAAATAACGAGAATTGCAATAGAGATGAAGAGAATGACTTGAGCAATACCAAAGCCACTATCTTTTTTTATGGTGCCACTTGCCATTATTCCTCCACCTCCTTCAGTTGCTCTGCATCAAACCAGTGCAAGGCTTTGAAGGTGATGTAGCACTCTTCGCCTTCATTGAACATCAGGTTATTGTTGATGGCAGTGTGGGTTTCGATTTCAGTACGCAGGGATTGATCATCCACATCGATGGCATAGTCCATGGTGGCGCCTAAGAAGTTGGCGCGATGGATGATGCCCTTGAGGCCGGGGCCTTCCCGATGAATTTCCACATCGGAGGGACGGAAGCCGGCTACCCATTGTGCAGCCTTGCCCTTGGGTCCTTCCCAGGGAATTTCTTGATTGCCGTTGCCAACATAGAATTTGCCATTTTTCTCAGTGGCGTGCACAAAGTTGGCAATGCCCATAAATTTAAAGACGAACAAATCTGCTGGCTTTTCAAAGATTTCGTAGGGGTTACCGATTTGGCGAATCTTGCCCTTGGCATCCATGATGGCCAAGCGATCGGAAATTGCCAAGGCAACCTCCTGGTCATGGGTTACGAAGAGAACGGTGATACCAAATTTGCGCTGCAATGCTTTGATTTCAAAGCGCATTTCCTCGCGCAAATTGGCGTCCAGATTGGACAGGGGCTCGTCCAGCAGCATAACGCTGGGGTCGGCAACGAGAGCACGAGCCAAGGCAACACGTTGTTGTTGGCCGCCGGAAAGCTCGGAGGGCAAACGCTTATCCAAGCCCTTCATGCCCACTACGTCGATCATTTTCATAACCAGCTCGTTGATTTCTTCCTTGGGGCGCTTTTCCATCTTTAAGGGATAAGCGATGTTTTCAAATACAGTCATATGGGGCCATACTGCGTAATCCTGGAATACGATGCCAAGACCGCGGCGCTCGGGCGGAATGTATTCACCGCTTTCATTGTCAGCTACTACGGTTTCATCGATAATAATTTTACCTGCATCGGGTACTTCGTGACCGGCGATGAGGCGGATGAGGACGGTTTTGCCGCAGCCTGAGGGTCCCAAGAGGGTGAAGCATTCACCCTTTTTGATGGCGATATCTAAATTTTGCAGGACTTGGTGCTTGCCGTAGCCCTTAGCCACACCTTCGACCTTGATAATATCTTCCATTAGGCTACCTCCTGTAAAATAGTTGGATGAATCATGCGAAAATACGCATTATTTCTATATGCTAAAAACGGCAGAACGGGAAAGTCCCGCTCTGCCCGTTTTTGCGTAATTGTTAAATTTTATTTTTTAACTTGCATCAGGTCGGAGAACTCTTTAACAGTCTTTTCTTTGCTGTCGATGATCTCGAGGTAGTTAACTTTGATACCCTTCTTCAAAGCTTCCTTCGGGGAAGGCAGTTGGAACTTGGGATCAATCTTAACGTCTTCACGAACGGGGATGGTGCCTTGGTTAGCTACCAATTGTTGTGCTTCAGCACCCAGCAGGTAGTCAACAAATTTCTTAGCAGCATCCAATTGCTTGGAGTCCTTGAAAATAGCTACCGGGGAGGGAACTACCAGCATTTCGGGCGGATAGCACATCTTAATATGAGCGCCCTTAGCGATCTTAGCGTTGGTGATATAGTCAACTGCCAGGGATGCGGACAATTCGCCAGAAGCGGTATCGTCGATAACTTGGCCGGAGCCTTTGCCTACGCGAGCGCCATTAGCCTTCAGGTCTTTGAAGAAGTCAGGGCCAAATTGCGTTTGCCGCCCGGCGTTGGCCCGATACGCGGTGCCGGACCGTGCCGGGGGTGCAACTGCCCGGCCGTTCGTGAGGTCTGGGTTGTTCAAGTCGGACCATTGGGTAGGAGCGGTCTTGACCTTATCGGTGTTGATGATGATGCCCAGGGTGCCCAGACGAGCTGCATGGAAGGAGCCATCATAATCATCAAAGGGGTTAACGATTTCTTTGAATACGGGGCTCTTGTAGTTAGCCAAGATGCCTTCTTTCTTCATCTTGTAGAAGTCAGGAACTTCACTGGTCCAGATAACGTCAGCCAGAATCTTGCCGCTTTGACGTTCAGCAGCAATTTTAGCCATCAGCTTGCCAGCGCCTGCAGATTGATAGTCAACTTTAATGCCAGGGTTTTTCTTTTCGAAGCCAGTAACAATACCTTTAATGAGGGATTCCTTCATAGAGGTATAGATGATGAGCTTGTTGCCATCAGCCTTAGGAGCAGCAGCTTTCTTTTCGCCACCGCCGCAGCCAGCGAAGAGCATGGAACCAGCTAATACACAAGCCATTGCTACGATACTAGTTTTTTTCAACATGGATGAAAACCTCCTTGATTTTCCGGCATCTGCGTCCGGTTGTTCAACATATATGGTCGGGAAAAAGTCTACTTAGATGCAGACTACTCCGACTATTTTCACCCTTAAATTTAACATAAATTTTACAAACATGCAAGTCGATTGTGTGGTTTTGTGTATTTTTTTTAGTGTTTTTAAGCAGGAAGTAGTGTGGTCTGCTTGGGGTATTTATCTTGCAATTAATAATATTATCAAAAAAAGCAGAAAGCTAAAAAGAGGTGCACCGTCAGGCGCATCTCTAGGGAAGATGATGAAAAGGTCGCAAGAATATCCCAAGACATAACATGTCAATGGTAGCGCGTGCGTGCCCGTGGACTAGTATTATAGATGGGTTGAACATCCTTGGCTTCTAATCCGGATTTCCCCCGGATAATTTGATAATAAACATCCTGCCCATCATAGAGGGTACGATAGCCTTCGGCTCTAATAGCTGTATAGTGAACAAAAACATCCTGTCCATGCTTGGTTGTAATAAAACCATAGCCTTTTACAGGGTTGAACCAATGAACTTTTCCTAAAAGAATCATATGCATGCCTCCATATAATCAATTGAGACTGCAGCTGCTTTAGTCTACAAATGTATTATAATACAGATTAGCACCAATAGCAATAAAAATCTGAAAATTAAACCAAATATTTTTCTAGTACCATCCCGAAAAGTTTTCGTGCGTAGGAGCGCGTTTGGAGGTATAATATAATATTAAGTATATTATTTTTATTGTGAGGTAGAAGAATTCG
>CAMFZA010000123.1 GCA_946002345.1 uncultured Phascolarctobacterium sp.
CATAAAAATAGTATACAAACCATGCAGACCGTTTTGGGATAGGCTGCGGATATGGCCCATGGCATGGTCACCATTTATCATCCCTGTGAGGATAAAAAGTTTTTATATGTTTACAAGCAGGAGCAGCCCCGCACCCAAAAGGGTAGCGTGCGTCCAGATATGACAGGACGTCGGGTTCGGATAGTGGAGGAGCCCTTGGTGGCTCGCGCTATCCTGAAAAATATGCCTGTGCGAGGAAAAAGAGAGTGGGAGTTAGGTGTTTTCAATAGCATGGAGGTTTTTCCTCTGCGGGATTCTCGTGGCAAATGCTATGCCACCGTCAGCTTTGAAAGCTCCAGCCACGACGATATTATTATTGCTCAAAGCATGGAGCTGATTTGTAATTTGCATCCGGGCTTGATGGATAACGAGCACTATAAGCGCATGGAGCCCTCTGATGGCATCATGGTGGTGGATCCCAATAAGCTGATCATTGCCGCCAACAACAGAGCTAAGCACATGTTTGATGTGATGGAGATTCCCCAGCTTATTGGCTGTCGCACCAACGATGTGTCCATCAACTGGCCCTTGGTGGGCATGGTTATGGATACAGGCACAGCTGAAAGCAAGGAATTTACCATGCATGATTTGTTGCTGTCCATGCGTGTTTTGCCGGTGGTGCCCCGTCCCAAAGGGGGCTGTGCCATCGTGATTTTGCAGGACATCACAGAGCTGCGCAAAAAGGACGAGGAGCTGCTCATTAAATCCGTGGTTATCAAGGAAATCCATCACCGGGTAAAGAACAACCTGCAGACCATCGCTAGTCTCTTGCGTTTGCAGGAGCGACGTGCCCAATGTGGTGAAACAAGAATGGTGCTGCGGGATTGCATCAGTCGCGTCAACAGCATTGCCATTGTGCATGAATACCTGTCCCAGCAGGATTCGGGCCTTATTGACGTGGGCAAGGTGGCCAAGGGCATCTATCAGGCCATTATGAGTAGTATGCTGGACTCGGACTTTAAGCTGGAGGCAGAATTCAAGGCTGATGAGGTGCAGCTGCCGTCGGACAAGGCTACTAGCATTGCCTTGATTTTGAACGAGCTTCTGCAGAATACCATTGAGCATGCCTTTGAAGATAGAGATAGGGGCAAGCTACAGGTACGTTTTGCCGAGGAAGCAGAAGGCTATGTTTTATCCATTGTCGATGATGGCATTGGCTTGCCAGAGGACTTTAAAATTACCGGGCGCAAGAGTTTAGGACTAAAAATTATTAAAACTATGGCAGAATCTGATTTACAGGGCTCATTTACCTTGACTAATAGGTCGGAAGGCGGTACAGTTGGTTTTGTATATTTGCCGTAGGGAGGTGGTTAATATTGTTGAAGCAGGGAAAATTTCTCCTTGCTGTTGTTGAGGCTATATTGCGTCGTGATTTGCGGGAGATGTGGACGGATGGAGGGCATGAGGTTATCGGTGAGGCTGCTAATGGTGAGGAGGCTGTGAAGCTGGCTAAGGAATTGAAGCCGGAGTTCATCATCATGGATGTAAAGATGCCGGTGATGGATGGCTTGACAGCGGCCAAGCTGATTGCTGCCGAAAATATTGCACCGGTGCTACTGCTGACAGCCTATAGCCAGCAGGACATTGTGGAGAAGGCTTCTGAAGCCGGTGTTATTGCTTATTTAGTAAAGCCTATTCGCGAGGAGCAGCTGTTTCCGGCTATGGAAATTGCCGAAAAGCGTTTCCAGGAAATGCAAAAGCTCAATGGGGAGTTGGCTCAGTTAAAGGAAAGCTTGGAGACACGCAAGCTTTTAGATAGAGCCAAGGGTATTTTGATGGCTGCACATGGTATGACGGAACAGGAAGCATATCGTAAAATGCAGCAGTTTAGTATGGCTAAGAGAATTTCCTTGAAGGCTTTGGCAGAGAGCATTATTGCAGCTGCTGCCAAGCGAAATTGATATAGATGCTTTATAGCAGGTACGTTGCTTTTGTGGACGCGGGCCTGCTACTTTTTTTACAGAAAAGTCATTTGCTTTTTTTGCGCATGCATGTTACAATCTATAGGAAGCAAGCGTATAGCTTATTCTTGATTGCCAGCTGGCATCTACAAGCATTGTGTGCCTCTCCGTGCTGCTAACTTTACTAAAAAGCGCTAGAAGTGCTGGAAGGCGAGGAACATTGAAGCTTATGAAGCGATGGCGTACTAATAGTACGTTGAGCGAGTAAGCGAAATGTGACGAAGCATAACAGTGCTTATAGCGTTTTTTCGCTTGGGGATGTACTGGTTTCGACGGGGATAGGTGGTGTACGATAAGCGAGCCGTGGTCTGGCACACGTTAACTGTTGGGACGTTTAAATATAAACGCTGATAAAGAATACGCTTTAGCAGCTTAACTGCTAACTGTCTTCTGAGCTCCTCCTACAGGCGAGGAAAGACAGTCAATATGTGGGATACCTTAGGGCTGATTCCTGTAAGCCTTTAGGGAAACCTTTACAGGATAGCAACCTGAGCGCCCGTCGATAGGCATTCGGGAAGCGAAATAAAATATGTCGTCTGCGCTCGGAGAAAGTTGTATGGCAATATTTTCGGACAGGGGTTCGACTCCCCTCATCTCCACCACAGTTAGTCCAATTCTTTGGGTTAAAGATTGGTGAGATAAACAGAAAGCGACTAATGATTTTGAGGTCATTAGTCGCTTTTTTATGCTTTTTTAGGTATGCCATATTGGTGTATAATAGTGGAAGAAAGTACGCAAGAAAGTGCGTAAGAAAAATTGAGGTGCCAAATCATGGATTATAAACCACCCTTTACAATAACCAATGCAATACTAAAGTACGCAGCTTCTATTTCGGAAAAGCTAGATAAGCTTAATTTTGAAGCTGAAGGAGGTTTTTCATGGAAACCAGAGTAGCCGTAATTTCAATCATCGTTGCTAGGGAGGAAGCAGTGGAAAGGCTGAACGCCATTCTCCACGATTATTCCAAATACATCATTGGTCGCATGGGCCTGCCCTATCGGGCCAAGGATGTCAATATTATTTGCGTTGCAGTGGATGCACCCAATGACGCGATTAGCGCCTTGTCCGGCAAGCTGGGCAGCCTTGCTGGAGTAAGCGTGAAAACAGCTTATTCCAATGTTATTGGCAGTGAAAAATAAGCAAGCACTTGCGTAGTTATATTGGGAGGTGCTTCCTATCCCGAATCACGCTAGGAACAAATGTTTATTAAATTGTCAATAAAAAGACCCGCATCGATTTTACGGCGATGCGGGTCTTGAAGCTATAGGTCAGGCTGATTAGGAAAGCAAGCTGTCTTATGGAAAGGCCAATTTGCTTTACCTACTAAAAGGTAATTAATTGGGTATGGTAAACGGCGCTGGCTCCGGCATTGAGAGCGAGTAAACAGCCTAGGGACAGGGCTACTAAAAGAGCGGCCTCCTTGCTGTTGATAGGCTGCTGTTGCTTGACAGCCTTGGTGAAAACCCTGATGCACAGCGTCACCAGCATACCAAAAAGAAAAAGTGCAAAAAAGATATTCAGCATGAACAAACTCCTTATATGTGAAAAAAAGCAAGGTGGGAAAGGTCCTTGCCAAATTACTTGTTTACAACACAACAAATTTATTATAACATTAAGACAGGTTTTGTCAAGAAAACTGGCGAATGAATTGCAACAGTTTCTGGTCCGAAGGGTAAATTTTTACTCAAAGAAGCTGCTTTCTTTGCGTATAGTAAATGCGCAACTCACATAAGCGTAAGTATACATGACAAAAAGTACCAAAACACTTGCATTTACTAGCAAATGAGCATAAAATTTACAGTAGCAAATATTAAGAAAAGAGGTTGATAGCTTTGGATCACAGAGTAATTCAGGTCGAAGAAAGACCGCCCCTATTATTGAACATTCCCTTGAGCCTGCAGCATCTTTTTGCTATGTTCGGCGCTACGGTGTTGGTTCCGTTTTTATTCAATGTGAATCCCACCACCTGCCTGTTCATGAATGGCGTGGGCACCCTGCTGTACATTTTCATTACTAAGGGCAAAATACCCTCCTATTTGGGCTCCAGCTTTGCCTTTATTTCCCCGGTGCTGCTGATTATTTCTCAAAGCGGCTATAATCATGCGCAAAGCGGCTTCATCGTTTTCGGTTTGTTATTTATGCTTTTTTCCTTAATCATCCATATGGTGGGTACCAAGTGGATTGATGTGATTTTTCCGCCTGCTGCCATGGGCGCTATCATCGCAGTTATCGGTCTTGAGCTGGCTCCTACTGCTGCGGGCATGGCTGGCCTCACCGGCGACAAAATCGTGGGTAGCAATATTGCGGTTTCTATGTTCACGCTGGCCGTGGGCGTTATCGGCTCCGTGGCCTTTAAGGGCTTTATGAGCATTATTCCCATTCTGTTTGGCGTGGTGTGCGGTTATATTTTCGCCTTCTGCTTGGGCATGGTCAACTTTCAGCCGGTTTTGGACGCACCCTGGTTCCAGCTGCCCCAATTTTATGCTCCTGTCTTCGATATTAATGCCATAGTGATTATCGCTCCGGCGGCGCTGGTGGTTTTGGCAGAGCACATCGGCCATTTGGTGGTTACGGGCAACATTGTGGACCGTGACCTGATTAAGGACCCGGGACTGTCCCGTTCCCTGTTCGCTGATGGCCTTTCCAACGTGCTGAGCGGCTTTGCCGGTGCTACTCCCAATACTACCTATGGTGAAAACATCGGTGTTATGGCCATCACCAAGGTGTATAGCACCTGGGTTATCGGTGGTGCGGCAGTTTTTGCCATCATCCTGTCCTTCTGCGGCAAGCTGTCCCAGCTTATTCACAGCATACCGGTGCCGGTTATGGGCGGCATCTGCATCCTGCTTTTCGGCGTTATTGCGACCAGCGGCTTCCGTGTTTTGGTAGAAAGCAAGGTGGACTACAGCAAGTCCTCTAATCTGGTAATGACCTCTGTTATTATGATTATTGGTCTGTCCGGAGCTAAAATTTCCTTTGGCGCCTTTTCCGTGCAGGGCATGGTGCTGGCAACCTTGGTGGCCATTATTATGAGCCTTTTGTTCAAGCTGTTTGCGAAGCTGAATTTGCTGAACGAATAAAAATATTTTATGCTTTAGCCTGTGTCGCTTTTGATGCAGGCTCTTGTTTTTCTTGATTGTTTTATTATGAGGAGGAAAGATTATGTACGAGGTTAATAAAGAAAGAGTAAATGAGCTTTTAACAGGCTTGGCTAAATTCACTGCTTCCGAGGAGGGTGTGACTCGTTTGGCCTATAGTCCCTTGGACAAGGAAGCACAGAATTGGCTTCTTGAGCAGGTCAAGGATTTGGGCCTAAATGTACGTGAGGACGCTGTGGGCAATGTTTTTCTGCGTCGTGAAGGCTTGGAGGTCGATTTGCCGCCCGTAGCCTGTGGTAGCCATCTGGATACGGTCATTCATGGTGGTGCCTATGATGGCATGTGCGGCGTGGTGGGTGCCTTGGAAGCACTATACATGCTGCGCGATACCCAGCTGAAACGCAGCATCGAGGTGCTGATTTTCCGTGCAGAGGAGTCCAGTCGTTTTGGCTTTGCTACCATGGGCAGCAAGCTGCTCACCGGTGCAGCCAAAGTGGATAAATTGAATAAGGGTGGCAAAAAGGGAGACATCTCCTTTGAGG
>CAMFZA010000124.1 GCA_946002345.1 uncultured Phascolarctobacterium sp.
TGGTCTGTGTCTTTTTGCTTATTATTTATCTCATTTACTTTTTCTTTTCCTGTTTTTTTTGGTGGTTTTAGAGCTGTAAGAATTTCCTCTGAATCAAATATCAACTCATTATCATTACTATTGTAGATAAATGGAGCTAGAATACTAAAACTATCTACAAAATCCTGATAGATTTTCTTCGTATTACGCTTTAGACCTTTTGGAATTAGTCCATTCTTCAGCCATTCCTGCACAGATTCAGCAAAGCTTAAAGGCTTAGCATCTTTTCCACGTAAACGGCAAATTCTAATAGTATATTGTGTTGTGTTATAAAGGCAATCATAACATTCATAGACACCACCGAAGGTTCTATTATCATAATCATATCTGCTTCTTCTCTCGAACTTATTCCTATTATCAAACCAAGTTGGATTATTCCCGTTCTTAGCAACCAAAGAATTATAGTGCACACCATCGCATAAGATAGTATCACTATTTTGATCACCAATAGGTAATTTGTTGTTACGATTAAAAGTAGTTTCTAATTCGTGCATAGTCGGCATATTAAACAACAGCTTGTTGCTACCTACAGATGCCAATGGTAAGTCACCCAGCATTGGATAAAATGAATAGTAAGCTGTGTCCTCATCAGATAGAAATGTCATATATAATTTTTCGCTACAGTAATACGAATATATTTCGTATGGCCAAAGTGCTGCGACATCCCTATCAAACCACACATGAGGACTCTCCATTTCAATAAAGCGGCCACCCGCCTCTTCTTTTAAATTCTTCAGCAACGCATTAAAGCGTTCTCCTACCTCTTTAGCTTTGGACAGCACTGTTGCTCGCAAAGCTTTAGTAACATCATTTTTGCTCACGTAAACTTCCTTAACGGGATGCACTAGAAATTCCTTAGTGGTTGAAAATGATTTCTCTTTGAACATATTCTGCTTTTTTTGTAAAATTAAATTCGCTTTCTCTTTAACTAGTAATCCATCCATACTTAACTTGCCCCTTTCTCCTTATTTTAACTGTACAAAGCTGCGGCGCATTATACCTCTCGTATATGTATTATAGTATCCTGGGATCAACACTTGAGCAACATTCCCCTGTATGGAACCTTTCCTATCCACCACCATCAAATCAGGATCATAGCTCTGCCCTTCTTCAATGGGTAAATAATCATAGCGAGTAGTGCCCTTGACAGCATTGTTTATGATAATCGCATATTGGAAAACATCCCTTAATACGTTCACATCCTGTGATGGGTCATTTTCAAAACAGCTGTAAAGCTCATCCCATAGTTTTCCTAAAGCCTCTTCCTGTGCCAATCCTCCTAAAAATGATAACACATTATCTTCAGCAATCACAATCTCTAAATGATTACGAACATTAGTGGACAGGTTCTGTAGCTTATAATATAAGCTTACTCCCTGTTCAAGCTGCAATTTATCCTGATTACTAACAGCTTCAAGCCACTCTACTTCCTTAACTTTCTTCTGAAGTTCGCTGTTATCCTTGGAAAGCTTTTCAATTTGCTCTTCCAAACATTGTTTTTCATTACTTAGATTCTCAAGCTCAACCTTATTAGCAATAAGGCTCTTTTCCAATCTATCCACATAAGTACGAGCTTGTTGCTTTACATTTTTACATTCATTTTCGCTCTCAGTTAGTTTTTGCTGTAAAAATGCTACTCTTTCCTGCATTTCTCCTAGCCTGTCCTCATATTTATTGCTAGAGAAATCCTTAAGCTTTTTCTCAACAAACTTCTTCTCGTCAAGCAATTTCTTGTTCTCTTCAACCAAATCAGCATTAGCTATTTTTAATTCTTCCAGTTTGGACTTTAGCTCTTTAGCATCTTCACCTATAGATAGTATTGGTAAATCTTTTCCTTCCTGCTGTAGTGCAGATAATACTATCTCACAGATACGACGCTGGATATCATCATCTTCGAGAAGAGCTAAAAGCTTTTCTTTTTTTGTTTTGCTCCAATCCATAATACTACCTTCTTGCTAGCTCAATTTCATAGATTTTGCTGTTTTCTCTGAGTCGGGGCTCTTCCTTCGAACCTATGCTATATTGCAATGAGGTTGCTGATTTTTTCTTCAACCACACAAACATAGGAACATTGGACTGAACTATATCGAAGTTGCAACATACTCTGTGAATTTGATCCCTGGACATACCATTATTACGTACGCTCCGAGGCTCAGAACTATAGTAAATTTCAAAGCAGTCCTCGTCACTGTATACCATTGTGTAGCGCTTCCAATCTTCATTAAAGTCCTCAGCCTGAATTGTCACTTTAAAAGTATCTTCATCATCCATAACCCCCAAATAATATTTAAACCCTTTTTCCTCTTCATTATTAATAACAAACCTACGTGCTCCCTTATAGCATTCAAGCAGTCCAAATGCAACACCAGTCTTACCTGTTCTCAAAGTAGCATATTCTACGGCTTCTACGCTGTCATGGGTAGGCATATGCACAACCAGTAAACCTTTATTGTGCTCCTTGTCGCCAAGATATTCCTCCTCCACTAGTTTTCGCTCTTCAAAAAGCCTTTGAAACAACTGTGATTTGCAGCTATTACCAGCAAGGAAAATATGTATTGGCAAATATTTAAATCGCTTCTCTGTTCTATCAATAATTCCAACTTCATATAATCTGGTTGCCCGCAAAGCCCTAAAAAAATTTTCAATGCCATTTTTTAGTTTCGTTTCCATTATAGAATTCAGTCTACTAATATTTACACTCAACTCTATGCTAATCAGTTGATTCTTTTCGTTCCACAGCTTTAGTATTAGCTTACCATGGGAATTGAAAGGCACGCCTTTTTCAGGCTTTTCCCAAATATTGCGTAAAGCTTCCGCTAAAAGCTTACTGTTACTACTGGCAGCAGTAGAATAAGCATTATTTTCCTGCACCAAAGTCTGCAAACCAAAAATACGCTCTGCGTTAGAAGGACTCACTATAGGCACTCTTTTCTCAAGCATGACACGTTTATTATCATGATAAACTTCATATCCTAACAATGCTAAAAGATTCTCACCACCAAGATATTGGTCACCACGACTACCAAAGTGAGTCAGCTGATAAACTTTATGGTCTTCATGGATAATAATCTTATTTATGAAAACAAAATAAAAGTCTGTTGTTCCACCGCCAAAGTCAAACACACTATAGGCTACCGTATTATCAGTTTTCTTAGGCAGCAGTTCCTTATGAGCTTTGAACATGCAGGCAGCATAAGCAGCAGGTTCACTCACAGCAGCATATACCTTGAATGCTTTTTCTACATTCTTTGCATTCTGCACTTCTTCAGGAATAGATTTCCATAATCCTTTTTTAAAGCTGAATACTAATCTCTTTACTGCTTCATCAGAATATGTTACAGGGAAGGATAGTGCATAGTGTAGGCAAATTCCTTTTAACATGCGATTAATATACAAACCCAAATAATATGCATATATTTCAATAGGATCCATGTCCCCATCACTTAACTCTGTATAGGATTTAAGTTTACCCTCTATAAATATCCTACGGTGCTCATCACCAGCCCATTGCTTTAAATCAGATATGAAAGATTGTTGTCCGTATTCTTCCTTGTTCGTCTTTAAAAGCAAATCTGCCTCTGCTCCATGGGCAGTCTTGACTTGTGACCATTTTGTATAAGGTCTACCCTTTTTACTTTGGTATGCCTTTTTAAAGCTTTCTAAATCAATAAACTCTAGAACTGTAGGGTTTTCATAATCCTTAGCCTCAGGCAATTTATCTAAATCACCACAGCCCACGCTTAATAAACTGTCATAATCTCTACGGCAAGCCACGACTGTGCTTTTCGTACCAAAATCAATACCACATACCATGTTGGGATCAAGATCTAGCTGCGGGGGTCTCGCTACCCAATTCTTCTCGAGAGAAATTGTCTTTGCACTATTACTAGTTAAGCCAAATAAATCCCAGTGCCCTTGCTTGATGTCCGTTAAACATTCTTTACCATATACAGCCAAATTGGCACGTCGATAATCAGTCTCTAGAAGAGCTTTTTCCAAGCAATCTAATAAAATCTTATCCTCTTCAATAGGAGAGAGTGGCTGTGCAACTTCTTCTATTATTTTATCAATCAAACTATTATCTTTAGAAAGCTGATATTCCGCCTCTACACTAACGTCATTTTCAGTAATTTTTATTCTTATGAGCTGATACTTTTCCCACAGTTCTTTGACCGGAAGATATGAGCTTACCAATTCAACAGCCTTATTATCTCCTTTGTATAAATCAGACTTTAATTTTTCCTTATTCAAAACTAGTTTGTTCATTGACGAAGGAGGAACATTTTGTTTTAAATATGTTTCAAAACCTAATCCAAATTGCTGAACTAAGTTTACGAAACTACTCCCATTTTTAGAGTTATTATCCAAAGGGATAATTCCATTTTGGGTTAAAAACTCCAAGTTGTTATTACTTCTGTGAGAACTTTCTCTTTTTAACAACAATAAAACATTGTAATAATAACCTTGATTCGCTCTACGTACATCCTTAATATAATTAAAATAACGGTTATTAGTATCAATAGTACATAAGTAATAAACATTGTCACCACAAGGAAAATTACACATTCTATTTAATAATTCTTTGTACTTAGGATCTGCAAATCTCGTAATTTCAAAAGCCCTATTTACAAAGCTTGGAGACTCAAAACTTCTCTTTGAAATTATGTTAAACAAAGATTCTTTAGCTGCAATATTGTCAAGTCGTTTTATAATATCATTAGCGGTTATCTTTCCAAAATACTCTATCTTATATATTGATTGTGATTCTAAATCTACAATGACATCCTGTCCATCTACATAACCTTTAACTAGGCTGCCCTCTTTAGCAATCTTTTTATAGCTACTATTTAAATCAAAAAGATCATTTTCATATTTCTTTAGTATTTCTTCCAATAGATTTGTAGCAGCAACAACAAGCTCTGATTTCTTTTTTTTTGAAAGAGCTAAACGTTTAGCCGCTTCTTCCTCTTCTTCCTTAAGGATCTCCAGTTGCTTTTTTTCCCAAATAGCCTGTTCTGCCTCTTTTTTTCGTTTCTCAAGCTCCAAGCCAATTTTCACCTCATCCATAAGGGAAGAAGATAGGTTAATCGTATTTATAAAAAACGTGTCTTTTCCTTGACTAAAGGTATTCATTAGCGGATCTCCCCCTAGAAATTACGCCATGCGAATAAGGCGAGTTAGCTTGTGGCATTCGCTAACCAAAGCTTCCAAATCTCCAATATATCTAGACTTATCCTTCTTTAACTTATCCAAGCTCTTTGCAAGATTCTCCTGCTGATCAATAAGCTCATCCATTTTATCTAAAAAGCTTCGTTGTATCATCTGCATACCATCTCTTTGAAAATCAGCTGCCATGCTATTGAAGCTAGCTACACATTCTCTTTGAGCCGCGGCCAGCTGTTCACGCGCCTCACGCTGCTTGTTCTGATCCCAGAGTTCAATTGCAATGTCTAACACAACACCTATATAAGGAAGATATTTGTCCACTGCCTTTAAAAATCTTAGATATTTCACAGCTTCCCAAGGGCGGAATTTATGACCGAATAAATGACCTATCTGTTTTATAATATCCGTAGATACGTTTTTAGATATTGCA
>CAMFZA010000125.1 GCA_946002345.1 uncultured Phascolarctobacterium sp.
GTAAAATTCTCCAAGGTAGCAATCATATCCGTAATATCAGCAAAACAAAGCTTGTTATTTTGTCGTGTACCCTTTTCTATTAATGCCTTGATATGGCTCTCACAAAGCTTAACCTTTTTCTCAACAGCCGTAATAATCTCCTCCCCAATCCCAGCAAATTGATTTCTATCAAACTCATCACGATTATGAGTATCTGACACAGTAGCATAATGATTCTACGTTACTCTTGTATTTTCCTGCTTTTTGGAGCCACTATTTACTCTAAAACGTCATAACCCCAAAGGATTCCATCAGCAGCATGATGTTCAGCACGATCACAATCAAACCGATAACACTCAAAATCACCTTCATGCGCATGGTATTGGCAAATTTACCCATGACTTTTTTAGAAGAGGTGAGGTAAATCAATAGCCCAATGGTCCAAGGCAGCTGCACGCTCAAGGCCATTTGGGAATAAATTAGTCCAGTAAAGGGGTCATCAATAAAGAGAATTATGAGCACCGCCAACCAATAGGTGAGCAGCACCCCGTGCCAAGAGTGGGGGTCCTGCACATCGTAGCCCTCGCCAAAAATGCCGGCATACACAGTTGCACCTGCCATACCGGCTGTAGCCGTGGAGGAAATGCCTGCAAAAAGTAAAGCGATGGCAAACAACACCGCCGCACTATTACCCAAAAGGGGCTTTAGCAAATCCACAGCCTGAGCCAAATCATCCACCTGCACATTATTGGCAAAAAATACAGCCGCTGCTACCAAAATCATAGCGCTGTTAATGGCCCAGCCAATGCTCATGGACAGCAGGGTATCGAGAAATTCGAAGTTCAGCTGGCGTTTGATAACCGCCTCGTCCTCCAAATTCCAATGACGGCTTTGGATTACCTCGGAATGCAAAAACAGGTTGTGGGGCATAACCACTGCCCCCAGCACGCTCATGATGACTAACAGGGAACCATGGGGGATGCTGGGCGTAACCCAGCCCTTAGCCGCTGCACCCCAATCCAGGGGCACCATGATAATTTCCGCCAAAAAGGACAGCCCGATAATCGAAACGAAGCCGATAATAATTTTTTCCAGCTTGCTATAGGAATTGGAGCGCAAAAGCCATGAGCACAGCGCTGCCATCATAATGCTGCCCAGCCACAGAGGTATGCCAAAAAGCAGCTCCAAAGCGATGGCCCCACCTAAAATTTCTGCCAAGGAGGTGGCCACCGATGCCATCACAGCCGAGGCTAAAATGGGCACGCTCACATAGCGGGGCAAAAATTTCGTTGCTGCCTCGGACAGGCACAAGCCTGAGGCAATGCCCAAATGAGCAGCGTTATGCTGCAATAAAATTAACATAATGGTGGACAAGGTCACCATCCACAGCAGCACATAGCCATAGTCCGCGCCTGCCGCTAAATTAGAGGCCCAGTTGCCCGGGTCAATAAAGCCCACAGTAATCAAAAGTCCTGGGCCGATGTAGCGCAATATTTCCTCGGCCCTACTGCTAGGCTTGTGTTTTTCCTGATAATGTTTTAAATCCATATCCTAATTCCTCCCGGAGGCTCCCCTCCTGCCTAAAGATTGAGTGACTGCAACCTTGTGGACGCCTCCGCCAGCACGGAGTCCACTGCCTGAGGCGCCAGCTCACGCCAGCCCTTGATTGGGGCAGGCTCGCTGGGGCAATCCTGCAGCTGCTTTTCCAGCCACACTGTGTCCAGCCATTGACCATTTTTATAGCCAGAATTGGTAAAGGTGCCAATTAAACGATAGCCCAAGGCCTCGTGCATCTTGATGCTGTGGTCATTGCCCACAGTGATGCAGGAGTAAAGCATGGCAATGCCCTGCAAACGCAGGATATTCTCCATAGCTTCGTACAACACACGGCCCAAGCCCTTGCCCTGTCCTGCAGGAGCCAAATAAATGGTCACCTCCACCGCCCATTGATAAGCCAAACGCTCCCGATAGGGGTGGCAATAAACATAGCCCAAAATTTGCCCCTGTACTTCGCCTACTAAATAGGGAAATTGAGCAGAAATATCGTGAATGCGCTGGCGAAACTCCTCCACATCCGGTGCCTCCAATTCAAAGGATACATTGCTCAGGCTGCTATCCTCACTAATTACAAAGGGCGTATAAATTTCCAGCAGCTGCTCTGCATCATCCGCAGTTGCCGGGCGTACACAAATTGCTTCTTTCATCCTCTTTATGCTTACCTCACATTTTATTTTTGACTAATCTGTACCTCAAACATGCGCTTCCAAGGCAGACTATAGCTGTACTCATGCACTGCCTGCCCCAAATACGGCTCTGCCAGGCGCACCATTTCCCGGGAAATAAAGGCCTCTGCTGCAGTTAGCTGCTCGCCCTCAAGGCCACTATTGGGCCAATAGTTGGGCCAAATCAACTGAGTGTAAGCCTGCAGGCGCACGTTGGCCTGATAAGCCCAATCATCCAGATAGCGCTGCTCCAGGAGCACCTTTTTAGCCCCAGCTCCATATTCCCTGCTCATTAAGCCCTGTCCTAAGGCAAAGCCCAAGCTGTTACCAGCCGTATTCCAGCCACCATAAGATGCCAACTTATAGGCAAGCCCCTGGTCAAAAAGCGTTTTCACCAGGCCATTGTCCGCACCATTGCCAAATTTTACGTCGGCCAAAGCTACAGGATAATGGTTGCTTAAGCGCGCCACCTTGCTGACAAAATTTTTGGTTGCATCAGGCACCTTGTAATTATTAACGGAGCTGCTGGCCTCCAGCGTCTTGCCATTTTTCGGAGTATTCACTGCCAGCACCAAATCCGCATGCCTGCGCAAACGCACAGGAAAGGCCCCCGCCGCATAAATATGCTGTTTGGAGCTTTCGGCCACGGTATCGTCCTCGTAAGAGGGCACAGTTTGCCCGCCCACCCCGGCAGCATAGGTCACATTCACCAAAGGCAGCTCGTATTGCAAGCGTTTGGCTGCTCTAGTGAGCAAAACTAAGCCCAATTGGTCAGCCCCGGCAAAGAAGCGAATACGCTCCTTGGGCAACTCGTTCACCAAAATTTCCATGCTGCGAGCTTCCCGATGGGCCTGGGAAAAGGGAGCAGTGTCATCCCGTCCGATGAGGAAATAATCAAAATCACCACTCTCCACGCCGTGCAAAAGCAGCTCCGTGGTCATGATATTATTTTGGCGACGAGTATACAAATCCTTAATAATGGCACTGGGAATTTCCTTCTGCAAGGCTGCTAACTCCTTGGCCTCCCTACGCCGCAGCAGCTTTAGCTCCCGCTTGTCCTCCAAGGCACCTAAGCGAAACAACTTCGGTCCCCATTCCTTATAGTAGGCGGGCTCCACAGGGGCACTGCTGGCCTTCGGCGAACGCATAATGGTCGCAAACAAATACACCTGCTTTTGGCCGCCCTGCTTGCTGCGAAGATCAAGCAGTCTCTGGGCCCGGGCCTGCAGCACCTCCAAGGGAATGCTGTGGGTACGGCTAGCCACCAAGCCCCCGTAAATCAGCGCATCGCTGGAAGCCACAATGGCAACAGCATCATCAGCATTGTGCTCCAACCAATCCATCATTTTTTCAGGCTCACCCAGATTTTTTTCATTGGCAATAAATTCCCGTGGTGGTGTTTTGACCTCCCAGCCTGCAGCCTCCATGGTCTGCACAGTGTAGTCCAGGCACACAGGTCTATTATCCAGGGGCACGAACACGAGGGTCCCCTTTGCTGCCCAAGCGGATTGGCAAAGCAGTAACAGCACCAAAAATAATAAACTGCGTAAGGTGCGCATATTTCCATCTCCAGTCACAACAAAACTTGTCCTAATTTTATATTCGCCGAGGATTGTCTTTTTCCTGTTTTAGGACATAAAAAAAACACCCTCCTTACTGGTTTAACCAATAAAGAGGATGCATATCACACCATAGCAGCAAGGTGTGTTTTCGTTAAATTAATTATTTTGGAAGCGGGACAAAAAGTCACGGGTTCTTTGGTTTTTAGGATTGCCAAAAAGCTCTGCCGGAGCACCCTGCTCCGCAATAACACCTTGGTCAATAAAGATTACATGGCTGGAAACATCCCTAGCAAAGGCCATTTCGTGGGTCACAATCACCATGGTGAAGCCTTCCTTAGCCAAATCCCGGATAACCCGCAAAACCTCGCCTACCATTTCCGGGTCTAGGGCACTGGTGGGCTCGTCCATTAAGAGCACCTCCGGCTCCAAAGCCAAAGCCCGGGCAATGGCTACACGCTGCTTTTGGCCGCCGCTAAGCTGATGGGGCTTGGCATTAACATAGCTGTCCATGCCCACATGCTTGAGATATTTCAAAGCAGTGGCCTTTGCTTCGTCCTTGGGCTTACCCAAAACCTTGACCTGACCCACCGTACAGTTTTCCAAAACTGTCATATTGTTGAACAGATTAAAGGATTGGAACACCATGCCAACCTTAGTACGGTATTGGGGCAAGCTTTTGAAGGCCTGCATAACATCCTGACCCTTGTACTCAATGTGACCACCTGTAGGATGCTCTAAAAAGTTAACACAACGAATCATCGTGGATTTGCCACTACCGGAGGGACCGATGATGCAGGTCACATCGCCACGATGAATCTCAAAGCTGATGCCCTTTAAAATTTCCCGGTCACCAAAGGACTTTTGTAAATCGCAGACAGAAACAATTAATTCCTTTTCCATAAATTAATACCGTCCTTTCTGCTTTTTCGTGGGCAGGGGCACTGCGCCACAGGGGTCCATCATGGGGTCATAGGTCACCAGCTGGTAATCCTTGGGGCCATCCATCTTGCTCTCCACCCAACGCAGAAGGCGGGAAGCAGTGAAGGTCATAATAAAGTAAACCACGCAGGTAATGAAGAAAATCTCGAAATACTTGTAGTACACACCAGCTGCAGATTTAGAAGCAAAATACAGCTCGGTTACAGATATAACGTTTAAAACAGAGGTATCCTTAATATTGATAATCAGGTTGTTACCCAACTGGGGCATAACATTGCGCAGAGCCTGGGGCAAAATAACACAGCGCATGGTCTGGAAGTGGTCCATACCAATGGCAATGGCGGCTTCCTTTTGGCCCGGATCCACGGACTCAATACCGCCACGCACGGTCTCGGCCATGTACGCGCCAGTATTAATAGAAACAACAAAAAAGCCTGCAAACATGGGACTCATATCACTATTGAAGAGACTAATGGAACAGTAATAAACAAACATTGCATGTAAAATCATAGGCGTACCGCGGAACACTTCTACATAGGCATCCAGCAAGCGCTGTAGGCAACGAATAGCGAACTTCTTGGCCGCACTGTCATTATCTTCCATGGGAATGGTTTGGATAACACCCACCACAAGACCAATCAGACAGCCAATAAAGGTTCCCACAACGGCCAAGAGCAAGGTTATACCTGCGCCTTTTAAGAGCACGGAGCCATATTTATCCATGAGGAAGAGTACCCAGCCAAAAAATGTTGTTGGCATAATTACACCACCTTAATAATCCTTAAATACTAGACAAAAAGGGTCGACAACACTTGCCGCCCACATGCTTAGCTTCTTATTTTGCTAAGGGTTGTTTTTTTTTAGCTGCGTGATGAATCTT
>CAMFZA010000126.1 GCA_946002345.1 uncultured Phascolarctobacterium sp.
TTAGCTGCCGTGGCGACGCGTGCAAAGTTGGGGGGGGCAGAGCCGCCGGAACCGACGGCGCCCACCACAAGGCCTGCGCCACTGATCACGGTCAAGTCACCGCTGCTCTTGGCAAACTGCTCGGCAATGGTGCCTTCACCCTGAGAAATAGCCATGAACATGGCGGCGGAGCCGAGAATAGCTACGCAGGGGACAGCGATATAGCTAATGGCCGTAAGACTTTTAATACCGTAATAAGCAGTAGCAGTCATGCAAATGCCGGCAAGAGCAACCATGGCATACATTACTGTTTGGCTGTCGCCAAACAGCGCCTTGGCTACCGGAATAGCGAACATGGCCAGACCTACACCAAACCAACCAGCCTGGGTAAAGCTAATCATGGCGCTGGGCAAATAGCTGCCCTTGATGCCGAAGCTACGTTGGGCCAACAGGTCCAGGGAAAGGCCACTTTCGGCGCCGATAAAGCCCAGCGCTCCGGTGTATCCACCTAAAATGATGCCACCTAAAACTAATGCGCCAATGAAGCCGGACAGGTCCAAGCCCTTGGCCAGCTGTTGACCAACCCACATGCTGGCGGAGAAGAAGGTGAAGCCCAGCATGATCATGAACATGGTCATGAGACTGCGCCGATTGGCAGCCGGAACCGCACAGATGGCAAAATCTGCATCGACTACTTTTGCTTTTGTACTCATTATCAATTATCCCCCTTAAAATAAAAATATAAAAATTAAAGACCTACATATTTTCCTACAGCAGCCTTGAATTCTGCTATACGACGAGTAGTAATATCCTTCAGGCTACGTTTTTTATTTGCTTCCAGATACGCCAGCTCTTGGGCATATAGTCTTTCGGTAACAGCTTTGTCTATTTTATGATAATGATTCTCTTCCAGCCATTCCTCGTAGCTGAGCGGTGTCTTGTAGCCAAATTTTTCGTCGGTAAAGGCTGCAAAATCGATGCTGTCGGCAAGCTCATCCAGCTTTTCCCAATACTCCATAACCTCATGGTAATGCTCGGGAATTTCGTAACGACGAGCACCGCCATCATAAATGGTGCATTTTTCAAACAGAGCATCGTCATCAGCTAAGGTTTGCTCACGATATTCTGGAGCTAGCACGCTGTCCTTCCAATAAAAATCAACAAAGGGAAGGTTGATGCCCGTAATACCCTTTTCCTTATAGGTGCTGAAAATACCTTCGTGGTAAACGCAGTAGAAGCCTTCAAATTGGGGCCAATACTCCCTTAGCTCTTCTGTTAGGTTTTCCAGCACGGTGATGCCCATATTACCACCAATGGTGAAGAAAATAATGTTGCGCAAATGGGCTCCAGCAGTACGGTATTCCTTAACAATATGCTTCAGGCATTTTACTAAGGTATCACCGGTAGCGATGATATCACCGATAATCAAGGTGCCTCCATCAATAATACTGAGCTTTTTATATTTAATGTCTAGACCGGTAATCAGTTCCCCGTCAAAAACACGCTCGCAGGAAAGAAAAGTGTTGTCTTTTTTGGGGTCGGTGGGATGGTAGATTGTTTCCTCGATAGGATTGTTTTATTCGCCACGGAAAATGGTTAAAATATTGGCGGAGGTAATGAGACCCTTTTTGTTAAAGAAATCCAAGGTGACCTTGGTAGGATTACACATCCGATCATAGTTTTCGAAGCCTACGATCTCGGGAGAATTGAGCAGATGCCGGGTGCTGGCACTGGTAACAATATAGTACTTATTGGACAGCTTGTCAGCATCTAAACGATATAGTCTAGCCTTGGAATGAGCATATTCGGGAACGAGATCCACTCCCTCGAGTTTTTTGAACATACTACCGCTCCTTTGCAAAATAGTTTTTCTTATCCCGTTTATTATATCACTTGCCTTGGGAAAAAGCACGAAAAAAGACAAGTATTAGCTATAAAAATAGCACTAGCTGCTGCTGGAGTGGGTTGGTAGGAACGTAAAAAGATGTTGTTTTAAAGAGCTTTTTATTGTCAATACTTCAAGAAGGGTGTATAATGTATGCAATATTGTGACCGTTTTGTAGCATGGTAGTAAGGAGAGTAATGCATGAGTAATAATAAAATGGACAAAGAGGCACAGGTAGCCTTGGACAAAAAGGCGCAACAGCTTTTGGAGGAAAAAGAATCTGAAGCGCGTATGCGCACCTATCAAGGACCATTGGCCAAAATAATAGTGGTTTTGCTCTGTGTATGGGCTGCCTTTCAGGTGTACTTTACCACCATTGGTGTTATTAGTGCTATTAATTTGCGTGCGATGCACTGTATTTTTCTGTTGTTATTTACCTTTTTGCTATTTCCTACCTTCAAAAAGGAAAAAAGATTTCGTAAGCTTCCACCTCTTTGGGATATAGTTTTGATACTATTGGGTGTGGGTAGCTTTGGTTATTTGATTTTGAATTATGAGCGCATTGCCATGACGGGTGGGCGTATTGATACCCATGAGGTACTCATTGCCGGTGCGGCACTATTAGTCGTTTTTGAAGCGGCACGGCGTGCTTCTGGCAATTTGGCAGTGCTGGCGCTCATCTTCTTAGCCTATAATTGGTTTGGTGAATTTTTGCCGGGGTATTTAGGCCACAACGGCTTCACCCTAAAGCGTGTTCTGATAACTCAGTTTTGGGGAACCCAGGGTGTTTTAGGTACTGGTATCGGCGTGTCAGCAACCTACATATTTCTTTTTGTACTCTTTGGTGCCTACTTAAAATACAGCGGCTTTTCCAAGTTCATCAATGACTTTTCGTTGACGTTGGTGGGTCAAACCCCGGGTGGACCGGCGAAGGTGGCTGTTTTGGCCTCCGGTCTCATGGGTATGATTAACGGCTCTGCTGTGGCCAATGTGGCTACCACAGGTACGATTACTATTCCCTTAATGAAGCAAACTGGCTATCGCAAGGAATTTGCCGGGGCAGTAGAGGCGGTTGCTTCTACGGGCGGTCAGTTCTGTCCTCCGATTATGGGTGCCGTGGGCTTTGTTATGGCGGAGTTTTTGGGCATTAGCTATACGAAAGTTATGCTGGCGGCTATTGTGCCGGCATTGCTGTACTATGTGGGCTTGCTTTTGGCAGTGCATTTTGAGGCCATGCGTTTGGGCCTTTCCGGCTTGTCCAAGGAAAATATTCCCAATGCCATGAAGGTGGTCAAGGAGCAGGGGCATCTGGTTATTCCCCTGGTGATGCTTATAGGTCTGATGTTCGCTGGCTATACACCTCTTTATGCGGCAGTGTTCTCTATTTTTGGCACCATTGCAGCCAGCTGGCTACGCAAGGAAACCCGCATGACTCCTAAAATCATTCTCGATGCTACTGTTGAGGGTGCTAAGGGTGCTATTTCCGTAGGTGTGTGCTGTGTTATCATCGGTGTCATCATTGGCACGGTAACCTTGACCAGCATGGGGCTGAACATGGGCTACTTGATTTTAAATATTGTTGATAATAACAATATTTATCTCACGGGCTTTTTTGTTATGATTATGTCCACTATTTTGGGCATGGGTGTTCCCGGCGTAGCAGCGTATGTAATTGTGCAGGCTGTAGCAGTGCCGGTGCTGATTGATGCAGGGACACTGCCCTTAACCAGTCATTTGTTCTGCTTGATTTATGCTTGCCTTTCCAATATTACGCCGCCGGTAGCTATTAGTGCTTACGTGGCCAGCGGTATTGCAGGCTCCGACCAAACCAAAACGGGCTTGTGGGCTATGCGTTTGGGCATTATCGGCTTTATCATTCCCTTCTTCTTCTTGGATAACCCGGTGCTTTTGGTGGGCGTTGACCAGCAGGCTTCCATGGCTGCTTCCTTGTGGGCTGTGTTTACAGCTTTGTTAGGCACTGCTGGCTTAGTTGCCGGACTGGAGGGTTGGCTGGTGCGCCGCTGCAGCTGGCTTGAGCGGGTAGTGCTCATCGCCTTGGCACCGCTGCTGCTCTATCCGGGGCTCGTGACCGACGCCATCGGCATTGCTGTGTTTGCGGCACTTATCGCTTGGCAGTGGATGAGAAAGTAATGTGGTGTAATAGCTTTAGTGGTTAATTTGCTGTTTTACGGAAAGTGAAACAGCCATTATAAAAAAATAATTATAAGGGAGAGAGAAACATGAAAAAATTATCTACTTTGAAACGTCTGGCATGTGCGGCTTTGGCTGTAACCATGCTTGCTGGTGTAGTTGCCGGTTGTGGTGGCGAAAAGAAGGAGGCTGCTAAGGCTCCTGCAAAAATCGTCAAAATCAACTTCCCCACTGCTGGTGCTTCCGGTGCCCTTTATGCAGTAGGCGCTGCTATCACTAACAACTGGACTAAAAATGTACCTGGCGTGCAAGCTGCTAGCCAAGCTTCCGCAGGCGGCATTGCCAATCTGAACATGGTTTCCAACAATGAAGCTCAGGTATCCATCGCAATTAGCTCCAACGTACTGCAATGCTTGAATGGTACCGACAGCTTTAAGGGTCATGCTTACAAGGATTTGAAGGTTATTGGTGGCTTGTACATGAACCCCAACCAAGTGGTTGTTACCAACAAGTCCGGTATTAAAACCCTAGCTGACGTTAAGGGCAAACATTTTGCTGTTGCCGCCGCTGGTTCTTCTGTTTATAACGAATGCCAAAACCACTTCACCACCGTGGGTATGAAATTCCCCGAAGATATTAAGACCGAATTGATTGCCTTTGGACCTGCTGCTGATATGCTGCAAAATGGCACCTTGGATGGCGCTTGGATTATGTCCGGTGCTCCGGCTGCTGCTGTATCCCAGGCTTTGACCGCTGGCTGCCGCTTGGTTGATATTGATGATAAGACCATCACTGCTTTGCAGGCAAAATATCCTTGGTATGCAAAATATACTATTCCGGCTAAGACCTATCCGAACCAGGATAAGGATGTACAAACCTCCGCTATTAAGATGGTTATGTTCTGCCGTCATGATTTGAGCGAGGATACCGTTTACAAGCTGACCAAGTCCTTCTGGGAGCACATTGACGAGCTGGGCAAGGCTCAAAAGAACCTGAAGGGTTTGAAGCCTGCTGATGCAGTAAAGGATATTGCTAACTTGCCGTTGCATCCTGGCGCTGTTAAATACTACAAGGAAATTGGCGTAATTAAATAATTGCTTTTTCTTACTAGCCCTGACTGGCATCGTCGGTCAGGGCTCTTGCTTTTCTAAAGAGTTTTTTACCTAAGAGCATGGTATTTAGCAGGCATTCATAGACAATATTTAGGGATTATGCTAAAATAATATGTTAAGAATGGTATTTTCTACCCTTCTTAGATGCTAGAAAAATGTAGGAGCATTGTAATATATTTTTGCTGGAGAGTGGGAGGCAAGTAAAGTGTTAGCTGATAATTTAAAGCTTGTGCAGCAAAAAATACAGGCTGCCCTTGCGCAACGCAAGGATAAAGAGCTGCTCACTGGCAACGACGTCATTTTGGTAGCTGTTACCAAAAATCATCCGCCTGAGGTCATTACCGAAAGCTTAGCTTTGGGAGTGCAAAATATTGGTGAAAATAGAGTGCTGTAGACTAAGCATAATCAGAAGTCTATTAGTAAGGAGCGCTTT
>CAMFZA010000127.1 GCA_946002345.1 uncultured Phascolarctobacterium sp.
CCCCACCAGCCGCGGAGTGCGCTTAGTCAGTGCTGCAAGCGTAGCAGTGAGCAGCTCGTAAAGCTCGCCCCCCGGCTCACGATCCTCGGTAAGCACCGCAGTCAGCTCCGCCGCCACAGCGCCGTAGGCCATCTGCTGCATATCAAGGCTCTTGGGCAGGCGGACTAACTCGCAGCTACGTAGCTTATCCACCTTCTGTCCCTGCTGTACCTCAATGTTCAGGCAGGCAAAGGGCTGCAACAGCCGCCCCTGCACATTCTTCACATAACGAGCTCCATAGGCGATAAAGCGCAGCTTGCCATGGTTTTTCGTAAAGCAGACCACATATTTATCAGCCGTCTGGTAATTTTTCACATGGAGCACCAGCGCTTCGTCCTGCAAATGCTCCCTTTCGTTCTCACTCATGAGCTTCTTCCTTCGGCTGAAGCTTGCTCTTCAAAGGCACAGCGCTTAAACGCAGCACTCTAAAACCATCAACCTCCAGCACCTTAAAGCAATAATCGTCCACCACTACAGGGTCACCAATCTCGGGCTTGCGACCTAAAAGGCCAAAAATGTAGCCACCAATGGTATCCTCTTCAGCCTCTTCAAACTCAATGCCCAAAATCTCCGTAATTTCGTCCAGCAAAACCATGCCGTCAAATTCATAAGCACCATTTTCCAAGGCCACCACCTCGTCCGGCTCCTGGGCCTCGTGCTCATCCTGAATCTCGCCCACAATTTCCTCAACCAAATCCTCCATGGTTATTAGGCCCGCCGTGCCACCATATTCATCGGCCACCAGCACCATTTGCACATGGCGCTGCTGCATCAGGGGCAGGGCCTTAGAAATGGGCATGGCCTCGGGTATAACCACCAAGGGGCGCATCAGTCGACGTAAATCAAAGGACTCTACACCATCACGAATAGCCAGCAGGTCACGCACATGAATAGTGCCGATCACATGGTCCTTATCCTCGTCGCACAGGGGGTAACGCGTGTGCCGGCTGCTGCGAATCGTAGCCAAATTTTCTGCCAGAGTATCATCAGTAAACAGGCATACCATGTCCTGGCGAGGCACCATCACCTCCCGTGCCACCCTATCAGCAAAATCAAATACATTATCAATCATGCTGCTTTCAATATGGTCAATTTCGCCCTCCTGCTCGCTGGCGCTGACAATGCGGCGCAACTCATCCTCGCTGCGGGCAATATCCTCCACAGGCTTGGCAATATGCAGCAAATTTTGCATAGCCTGGGAAGCCTTACTGGACACAAGCACCACAGGATAAAACAGATAGTGAAAAAAGATTACCGGATACACAGTGCTCATGGCAGCTCGCTCCACATTGCTTTCTGCCATGGCCCGCGGCACCAGCTCACCCCACACCACATGCAGCAAAATAACGAAAACAATGCTCACAGCCCAGGCCAAAACCATATCCAAGGCAGCATGAGCATGGAGCAGCTCCGCAAAAAACCGTCCGCCCAATATGCCCAAAAGCACAGTGGAGGCTGTAATCCCCAGCTGCACCGCACTCACATAGGTCTCCTGCTTCGCAAGCACCTTCAAGGCCAAGCTGGCCCCACCTTCGCCCAGCTCAGCCAGCTCCTCCAGCTTTGCTTTACGGGAACGTACCAAACCATATTCAGCCACAACAAAGAAACCATTCAAAAAAACCATCAGTAATATTAATAACAGCTGTACAATACTACTAAGGGTAGGGTCATCCGCGTTAATAAGTCATCACTCCTTATAACCAAACTGACGCAGAGATTTATCCTGATTGCGCCAGTCAGCCTTTACTTTAACCCATAGGTCCAAATATACTTTGCAATATAAAAGCTTTTCTAAATCAGCACGGGCCTGATGCCCAATCTTTTTCAGCAAGCTGCCCTTCGCACCGATGATAATACCCTTTTGGGAATCTCGCTCCACAAAAATAGTGGCGCGAATATAAATGGTTTCGTCGTCACGCTCCTTGAACTCCTCCACCTCTACAGCGATAGCGTGGGGCACCTCGTCCCGGGTCAGGCGCAAAACCTTTTCACGAATCATTTCGGCAGCAATCACCCGCTCTGGCTGGTCCGTAATCATATCATCAGGATAATAGGCAGGTCCCTCCGGCAGATGCTTGGTAATTTCCTGCACCAGTCCCGGAAACTCCCCGTCAGTGAGCGCAGAAACAGGAACGATTGCCGCAAAATTATACTGCTTGCTATAATCCTCCATGATTTTGAACAGCTTGGACTTGTCTTGCAGCTTATCAATCTTGTTGCACACTAAAATCACCGGAGTCTTCACCTTGCGCAGCAGTCCCAAAATGTATTCCTCGCCAGCGCCGCGCTTTTCGGTAACATCCACAATAAAGAGGATTACATCCACCTCCTGCAGGGTACCCTCTGCTGTGCGCACCATGTACTCACCCAGCTTATGCTGGGGCTTGTGGATGCCCGGCGTATCCAAAAACATAATCTGCGCATTATCCGTATTCATGATGCACATAATACGGTTGCGGGTAGTTTGAGGTCTGTCGCTCATAATAGCGATTTTTTCGCCAATCAGGCTATTGGTCAGGGTGGATTTGCCCACATTGGGACGGCCCACCATGGCTACAAAGCCTGCATAATGCTTTGGTTCTTGCTTCATATTCTTCTCCTACAATTATAAATCAAAGCCATAGGGCAACAGCTCCTCCAGCGTACAAATCTTAATTGCGCCAGCCATATTGCCCAATAAAATCGTCTTTATGTTAAACTCCCTCATCACCTGGCGGCAGGCACCGCAGGGAGAAACGGGCTTTTCCGTATCCGCCACCACACAGATGGCCTCCAAATTGCGCTCACCGGCACACACAGCCGCAAAAATAGCATTGCGCTCGCCGCAGCAGCAAAGCCCGTAGGAAGCGTTTTCTACATTACAGCCGCCGTAAATTCTCCCCTCGGCAGTACGCACCGCGGCCCCCACTGCAAAATGAGAATAGGGAGAATAGGAGTTCTGCCGTGCCACCACAGCTGCTGCGTAAAGCATCTGCAAATCTGGAGACAGGGCTGCTAAATGAGTATCCTGCATGGATGCACCTCCTTAGTGTTCACCTGTAGGATGATCAAAATATTCTTCGGACAAATTAATGGCTCGTAAAGCCTCTTCTTCCTTGGCCCGCATTTCGGCCTTGTCCTCCTCGGTCATATGGTCATAGCCCAAAAGGTGGAACATGCCATGCACCGCCAGATAGGTCATTTCCCGCTCCAGACCATGCCCATATTCCTCGGCCTGTCGCAGGGCAGTTTCTGCGGAAATAATGATATCGCCGTAAAGATGCTCCTCCGGTCCACCAATCAGCTCCGGCTCGTCACTATCCTCTGCCTCCTCGTCTAGAGCAAAGCTCAGTACATCCGTAGGCTTGTCCATACCGCGATAGTCACGATTTAGCGCGTGGATTTCTTCATCATCCACAATAGTCACATCCACCTCGGCGTCCTCCTCCAAGGCGTTCAGCTGTGCCACAGCCTGTAGTCCCTGCTGCAGACGCTCCAGGACGGAGTCAGCAAGCTCTATTTTAGCTTGGTCATTCTCAAGATTTATAATCATGTAAACCCCTCCACCACCTACGGTGGTCCCCCTCCCCTTTAAAGGGGAGGCAAAAATTGTTATGAATGGTGGTCCCCCCTTTAAAGGGGAGGCAAAAATTGTTATGAATGGTGGTCCCCCCTTGAAGGGGAGGCAAAAATTGTTATGAATGATGGTCCCCCTTGAAGGGGAGGCAAAAATTGCTATATTAGTTATGCATTACGCTTTTCAAATGCTTCATAGGCCTTGATAATGCTGCCCACTATTTCGTGGCGCACCACATCGTGCTGGCTGAATTTTATCACACCGATCCCCGGCACATTACTCAAAATCTTGGCCGCATCCTTGAGGCCGCTAATCTTGCCGCCTGGCAAATCTATTTGGGTAATATCGCCAGTAATCACCATCTTACTGCCAAAGCCAAAGCGCGTCAAAAACATCTTCATCTGCTCCGGCGTGGTATTTTGGGCCTCATCCAGAATAATAAAAGCATCATTCAGGGTACGACCACGCATATACGCCAAGGGTGCTACCTCGATGGTACCCTTAGTAATGTATTTTTGGAAGGTTTCCGCCCCAAGCATATCGTACAAGCCATCGTAGAGTGGACGCAAATAGGGGTCCACCTTGTCCTGCATATCGCCGGGCAAGAAGCCCAGCTTCTCCCCTGCCTCCACGGCAGGACGGGTGAGGATGATGCGTTCCACCTCTTTTTTCTTCAGCGCCGCCACTGCCAGGGCCACCGCTAAATAGGTTTTGCCAGTGCCTGCAGGACCAATACCCAGGGTGATGAAATTTTTGCGAATGGTCTCCACATACTGCCATTGCCCCAGTGTCTTAGCCTTTACCTGCCGCCCACGGTTATTGACGATAATCGTGTCCGCATACATGCGATGCAGGCTGTCCAGCTTGCCCTCCTTCACCATGAAAATGCTGTAGCGCACATCATGGGTAGTCAGGGGCAAGCCTTGACGATACAAAAACAGAAGTTCCTGCAAGAGCAGCTGCAGCTGCTGACACTGCTCCTCGGGCCCGCTCACGGTAATGCTATTACCTCGCGCCACAAGGGTACAATCAAAGGCACTGCGCACAATCCGCAAAAACTCGTCATTGCGGCCGCAAATGCCCACCATTTCCTGTTGGTCAAACGTTTGTAATTCAACGTTAGTAGCCAAATTGGTTCCTCCTACAATTATCTATTTTCAATGGTTATTTTTTTAATCACAACCGGCTTCACCGGCTTATCCATGGGGCCGGTCTTTACCTTGCCAATTTTATAAACCACATCCATGCCCTTGGTTACCTTGCCAAACACAGCATGCTTGCCATTGAGCCAGCTGCACTCACGCAGGGTAATAAAGAACTGGCTACCACCTGTATTAGGACCTGCATTAGCCATGGAAAGCACGCCCGGGCCATCATGCAACAGCTTGCTGGAAAATTCATCCTTAATCTTGTAACCCGGACCACCAGTGCCGTCTCCCTTGGGGCAACCACCCTGAATCATAAAATTATCAATCACGCGATGGAAGGTCAGGCCATCATAATAGCCCTTTTTCGCCAGCTTAATAAAATTCTCGCTGGTCTTCGGCGCATAATCGGTGGCCAGCTTCACCTCAAAGTCACCCATATTAGTCTGAAAAACAGCTGTGGCAGGCTCTGCCTTCACAGGCTGCTCCTTCTCCTGTCCGCAAGCGGTCAAACCCGCCATACAGAGCAATAATAAACATAGAACTAGTATTTTTTTCATAATTTTACCCTCCATGCCTTAAATTTTACACTATAACGCCGAGAAATAATAATTTGTTTCGCTCAAAAGAAATTTTCACGCTCATTTCGTGCAGAACAATCACGAAGCTGCGGGATACAATCTGTCATCAGAACAATTTACTATACATACCCTTGCTTCTATTGTTCTAAGCACTCATGAGCTAAAATTTCTATTCGCTCC
>CAMFZA010000128.1 GCA_946002345.1 uncultured Phascolarctobacterium sp.
CCTCACAGCGCCGCTCCACAATGGGGCTTTGACGCCCGGTGATAACAGCAATCTGCAGGCCACTGCGCAGGGCACAGCTAATGCCCATGCCATCCTTGGCATTAAAGCCCTTGAACACTTCGCCCGCCGGGCTAATATAAATGCTGCCATCTGTTAAAACTCCGTCCACATCAAGGGCTAAGAGTTTAATTTTTTGCAAAGAGGCAGTCAAAGACTCCGCGCTTAACTCCTGCTTATCCTTATACTGTACATTGACCTTGAAATTGCCCAAGGCCAACTCCTTTTCTTCCTTACCTGACATTTTATACCACTCCCTGACGTACCAGGTCGGTCATATGCAAAAGGCCGATAACCTTTCTCTTTTCGTCCAGCACGGGCAAAACCGTAATGGGTTTGGGCTTGTTGCTTTCCATAAGGTGTAGTGCCTGGGCGGCCAGCTTATCCTCGGTAATAGTTTTAGGATTGGCCGTCATCAGCTCGCTTACAGGGCGCTGCAAAAAGTCCACGCCCTTGCTCAGGCCACGGCGAATATCGCCGTCGGTGAGCACGCCCTGCATGATACCGTTTTGATCAACCACAGAAACAGCACCCAGTCCCTTATCAGTAATAACAAAGAGAGCCTCCTGCACCGTGGTATCTGCCAGAACAGTGGGGTTTTCCTCACCCTTATGCATAATATTGCCCACAGTAAGCAGCAGCTTGCGTCCCAAGCTGCCACCGGGATGGAAAATGGCGAACTGGCTGGCCGTAAAATTATGCTTTTTGAGCAGTGCCAAGGCCAAAGCATCACCATATGCCAGAGCGGCGGTAGTGCTGCTAGTGGGGGCCAGCCCCAGAGGGCAGGCTTCCTTGGACACGCCCACATCCAAAATTACATCTGCATTCTTGCCCAAGGTGGAATTGGCATTGCCCACCATGGCGATGATTTTCGCACCAATGCGGCGTAGGGAGGGCAGAATATTCAGTACCTCACCGGTTTCGCCACTGTTGGACAGGGCGATGACCACGTCGGAGGCAGTTACCATGCCCAAATCACCATGAATACCCTCGGCCGGATGCAGATAAAAGGAGGGGGTACCAGTGCTGGCCAAGGTGGCAGCCATTTTGCGACCGATTAAGCCGCTTTTACCCATACCGGTGATAACAGTGCGGCCCTGACATTCCAAAATCAGGTTAACAGCCGCTGCAAAATTTTCATCTATGCGAGGCACAAGCTCTAGAATGGCCTCTGCTTCCATACGCAGGACCTCCTGCGCATGCTCTAGCATTGCTTCCATAATCCTTTACCTTTCTTCGTGAACCGCTTTCTAAATCAGTTTCAGCGCCCCTCATTAGCCGCGCACAATCTTGTCAATAGCCAGCACATCGCTGAGCAGCTTTTTAAGGTTATCCAGACGCACCATGTTGGGACCGTCGCTTAGTGCTTCCGCAGGATTGTCGTGAACCTCCAGGAATAGAGCATCGATGCCTACAGCAGCTGCGGCACGGGCCATGTGGGGCACATATTGGCTTTGACCGCCACTGGAGGTGCCTTGTCCACCAGGAATTTGCACGCTGTGGGTGGCATCCATCACTACGGGATAGCCCAGCTCGCGCATAATGGCAATGCCGCGCATGTCGGTCACTAGCGTGTTGTAACCAAAGCTGGCGCCACGTTCGGTGAGCATCAGATTAGTATTGCCCGCTTCCTCCACCTTTTTGATAACATTTTTCATGTCCCAGGGTGCCAGGAATTGGCCTTTTTTCACATTAATAGCTTTGCCGGTTTTAGCTGCCGCCCACACCAAATCGGTCTGACGGCACAAAAAGGCCGGAATTTGCAGAATATCCACTACCTCAGCGGCCTTTTCTGCCTGCCAGGGCTCGTGAATATCCGTTACAACGGGCACGCCTAAATCCTTTTTAATTTGAGCCAAAAGGGCAAGGCCCTCTTCAATGCCAGGTCCACGGAAGGAGGCATAGGAGGAACGATTAGCTTTGTCAAAGGAAGCCTTAAAAACATAGGGAATGCCTAATTCCTCACAAATTGCCTTGGTGCGCTGACCAATCATAAGGCTGCGCTCGTAACCCTCTAATACGCAGGGACCTGCCATAAGCAGCAGGGGATGACCCTGACCAACCTGATAATTTCCAACTTTAACGATATGCATAGTAACCTCCTATTTGTTCATCTTGGCAAACAGCTCGTTCACTGCAGCCAAATCTTCGGGGGTATCCACACCAATGCCCTGGAAATCGCTTTCCAGAACCTTGATTTTATAACCATTTTCTAGGGCACGCAGCTGCTCCAGGCTTTCGGCTCTTTCCAAAGGAGTGGGAGTCAAAGCAGCGTATTTCAAAAGGAAGCTGCGGCGATAGGCGTAAATGCCCACATGCTTGTATACCTTGTAGCCCTCCGGCTTGTTGCGAGGATAGGGCATCAGGCTACGAGAAAAGTACAGTGCGTAGCCATTCAAATCTGTTACCACCTTTACGGCAGCTGGATTATTATAATCAGCCTCATCCATGGCCACCTTCATGGTCGCCATCTGCAGCTCCGCATCATCCACAAAGGCAGCAGCCAAACGGTCGATAACCTCGGGGGGAATCATGGGCTCATCACCCTGTACGTTGACGATTACATCCACATCGGGATAATTAAGAGCCACTTCGGCCAATCTATCGGTGCCGCTGGGATGGTCCGGAGAGGTCATCATGGCCTTGCCACCACAGGCTTCCACAGCCTTTTTCACCAGCTCATTATCCGTAGCTACAACTACCTCATCGGGCAGCTGTGCCTGGCAGGCTCTTTCATAAACTCGTTGAATCATGGGCTTGCCACAAATCAGGGACAAGGGCTTACCCGGCAGGCGGGTAGAAGCATAACGAGCAGGAATTACACAAAGTACCTTCATTTTTTATCAAGCTCCTTCTTAATGGCGTTATCAATATATTCCTTGAACTTATCCATGCCCTCGGTAATGCAGATATCCATATTCAGGATATACAGAGGAATTTCCCGGGCAGAATAAATAAACTCGGTGGGAATTTTTACTGCGTCCTTGGCGGTGGCAATCATGGCCACGGCCTTGAGACTGCTAGCGCGTTCGTTAATATATTGCATCTCCAGCATCCCATAATCGTGATGGTCAGGATAGCGTACAGCCTCCAAAATATTCAGGCCAATGCTGGACAGGGTTTGCTCGAAGGAAGAGGGATTACCGATAGCGGAAAAGACCATTACATCCTTGCCACGCAGCTCCTCCAAATCCCTAATGTTTTCGGAAATACCCTTGTACCAATCAGCGATTTCCACAAAGTTTTTGGGATGGTGAATACTTTCCACTACAGGTGCGTTAGCATTATATTGCGCAATAGTCTGGCGCAGCTGCAAACGGCCCAGCTTACTGCTTTGGTCCGTCTTGGTCAGCAGGAACAGGTCACCACGCTCTAAGTTTTGCAAGGGCTCACGCAGGGTGCCACGGGGCAGCACGCAACCATTGCCAAACATATTCAGAGTGTCCACCAAAACTACGTCCAAATCCCGCTCTAATTGCCAATGCTGGTAACCATCGTCCATAATGATGACCTCTGCATTCATTTTTTCCACGGCGTAACGACCGGTTACGGCACGGTTTTTACCGATGATTACAGGGATACCGGGCAATGTTTTGGCCATCAAATAAGCCTCGTCACCTGCCTCGTAGGCAGTCATAAATATTTTGTTGCCATCGGACACCACACCCAGCTCCTTGCCCCAGTGGGAGCGATAGCCACGGTTCAAAATAACGACCCTATAGCCCATATCCTTAATAATGGCAGCCATTTTTTGAGCAGTAGGTGTTTTACCAGTACCACCAACGGTAATATTACCGATGGAGATAACACAGCAATTGAGTTTTTCTTTTTTCAAAAGGCCCGATTCATACATATTCAGCTTGCAGCAAACACCGAATTTGTAGAGGTAGGACATACCCCGCAGCAGGGCCAAAAGCAGCCAGCCCATGAAAGGAGTATCCGGGCCATAGGCAATGCGATAAATGTATTGGATTAAAGCATCTCCATGGCGCAAACGACCGCCACCCTCGTCAGTAAGGTTGCGGGTGTTGATGGGATAGACAGAATATTCCTTGGCCGGAACAGCGGTCAGATCCAGCAGCTCCTTTAAATAATGGATGCTGCGCACATCGGCACCACGGTTTTCTTTGATCACCTGTAGGGAAGCAGCCCCCATCTGTTGGCGACGCTCATCATTGTGCAGGATGTCCAAAAGCTCGCTAGTCAGTTCTGCCTGGTTGTTGACCATTTTGCAGGCCTTAACCTTACTCAGAAGAGCATAAGAGTCTTTAAAGTTTTGCATACTGGGACCCACTATAATGGGCTTGGCGTGAGCGGCAGGCTCCAGCACATTGTGGCCACCGGTACCGCTAAAGGAACCACCCACATAAACCACATCGCCCACAGCGTAAATGCGGCCTAGTTCACCAATGGTATCAATAATCAGCAGCGGATATTCCTTGCGCTCGCCCTCCTGGTCCTTCATCTTGGAACGATAGCCGGTCTCATAACCATAATGGCTGGCCAGCTTGACAATTTCTTCAGCACGGGCAGTTTTGCGCGGAGCAATAATCAGGCGCGCATTAGGATATTGCTTGCGCACATCCTTAAAGGATTCCAGCAAAATCTTTTCCTCACCGGGATGGGTGGAACCGGCCACAATAATGGGATAATGGTCCTTCAGTCCCAGTTCAAAGCGATATTTGGCCAAATCCTCCGGAGTAACCTCTGCATAGGTTTGGTCGAATTTAGTGTTGCCGGTTACAAAAATTTTCTTTCTATCGGCACCCAAATGGGCAATATAATCAGCGTCGATGCTGGACTGCATGCAGAAGCGAGTCACAGTGTTCAGCATGTCGTCCCAAATACCATACAAATAGCGATAATTCTTGACAGACTTTTCGCTGATGCGACCGTTAACCATCATTACAGGAATATGGCGTTCGCGAATGGCACGCAAAAAGTTAGGCCATAGCTCAGTTTCCACAGGCATAAACACGCCGGGATGAATGCGCTTAACCAGGGATTCGGCCACAAAGGGTAAATCCAGCGGAAAATAAATGATGGCATCAGCCTCAGGAATGATTTGCTTGGCCATGTTGTAGCCACCCACCGTAAAAGCGCTAACCAGCACGGGACGCTCCGGCATGGACTTGCGGATTTGCTTTACCAAGGGGCTGGTGGCCACAATTTCGCCCACGGAGGCACCATGAATCCAGATGCAGTCCTTACGCATAACCTTGGCAATTTCAGCATCGTCAATATTACCAAAAACCTGTTGTTTAAAGCGCAAACCAAAGCCCTTTTCTGTAAACAAGCGATAGGTATAATAGGGCAGTACAAAGACCAAAAGCACTATTAAAATAAGGATATTATACAATATATACATGAATTAACCTCTTTTCGCCTCAATGAGTCTCTTTGCTGCGATATTGAATGGTGTAGAGAT
>CAMFZA010000129.1 GCA_946002345.1 uncultured Phascolarctobacterium sp.
GCTTTAAGCTGCGGGCAGATAAAAAGCTGGGACAGAATTTTTTGATTGACGAAAATGTGGTGCGCCAAATTGTGGCAGCTGCTGAGCTTAGCGAGGCAGACACGGTTTTGGAGGTTGGCCCCGGCATTGGCACACTTACGCAGGGCCTAGCGGAAAGCAAGGCTAGGGTAGTGGCCGTGGAACTGGACACTAGACTGCTGCCGGTTTTGGCAACAACGCTAGAGGGCTACGACAACGTGCGCGTGGTGCACGGCGATATCCTGAAGGTGAATATTATGGAGGAGGTTGGTGCGCCTAGCTTTAAGGTGTGCGCCAATCTGCCCTATTACATTACTACGCCTATCATCTTTGCGCTTTTAGAAAAGCGTTTGCCCATGGAGCGTTTGGTGGCCATGGTGCAAAAGGAAGTGGCCGAGCGCATGGCAGCTCAGCCCGGCGGCAAGGAGTATGGCGCACTGTCTGTGGCCATTCAATATTACACCGAGCCAGAAATCGCCTTCATCGTACCGCCCACATCCTTTATTCCTGCGCCGGCAGTGGAGTCTGCTGTCATTGTATGCAAGCGTCGCGTTAAGCCGCCTGTAGAGGTGTGCGACGAAGGCTTGTTCTTCCGGGTGGTTAAGGCTGCCTTTTCTCTGCGCCGCAAGATGCTCAGCAATTCTTTGAAGAATATGGGCATTAAGTCTGAGCAGGTGGCTAAATGGTTGGAGCTTGCCGGAGTGGATGGCAAGCGTCGAGCCGAAACCTTGAGCTTGGAGGATTTCGCCAAATTAACAAATAGCTTTAATGTGGCTGGGAAGTAAAAGATTTATGAGAGCTGTACCATTATTTTATGGTATGGCTCTTTTTATTAGCCGCTTTTAGGCGCAGCGTTAGCTATTTAAGTCAAAGTACGTGTGTTAACTATTCCAAATGCTCTTGCCAAAAAGCACAGAACGTAGTATAGTAAACATATGTTAAGAATTTAGAAAAGAGGTATAGCATATGTCCTTGGAGCAGATTTTCTTACTTGCCATTTTGGTTATTTCCCTTGTCCTAACTATCCTCGTAGCTTTACTCTGGAGTAACATCAAGGGGCTTGAGCATCACAGCCCCCAGGAGGCGCTGCGCAGGGAATTGGAGCAGCAGCTCTTTGGCTTAAAGCAGGATATTGGCGCCGGCATTCAGGGCTTGGGTAGCAGCAATGTGCAGGCTATTGCCCAATTAAGCGAGCTGCTGAAGGAAAATCAAAAAATGGCCATGGAATCTCAAAGGCAGCAGCTGGAGCAAATGGAAAAAAGCATGCGTACCAAGCAGGAAAATATGCTTTTCATCCTTAAGGAGCAGCTGGAGGAGATTCGTGGCACTGTGGATGAAAAGCTGCAAACAACTCTGGAAAAGCGTATCAGCGAATCCTTTAAAACAGTCAGCTCCCAGCTGGAGCAGGTGTACAAGGGCCTAGGCGAAATGCAGAGCTTGGCCAGCGATGTGGGTGGCTTAAAAAAAATCATGAGCGGCGTAAAAACTCGTGGCAATTTGGGCGAATACCAATTAGCAGGGATCTTAGCCGAGATTTTAGCGCCGGAGCAATATGCAACTAATGTGGCTACGGTACCCAAAAGCAGTGAGCGGGTTGAATTTGCTGTAAAGCTGCCCCATGAGGATGGCACAGTGTATCTACCCATTGACTCCAAATTTCCTGCGGAAACCTATGCTCAGCTACGGGATGTCCAGGAAAGCGGTGACCGCAAGACGGTGGAAGCCGCCTATAAAAATTTGGAAGCAGTGATTAAAAGTGAGGCCAAGGACATTCGCACGAAATATGTGGCAGTGCCCTATACCACCAATTTTGCCATCATGTTCCTACCTTCAGAGGGGCTTTATGCCGAGGTTGTGGGCCGGGGCATGGTTGAGGTGCTGCAAAGGGATTATCAAGTGAATGTGGCTGGACCTAGTACCATGGCAGCACTCTTGAACAGCTTGCAAATGGGCTTCAAAACACTGGCCATTCAGCAAAAATCCAATTATGCTTGGGAGATTTTGGGTGCTGTGAAAACAGAGTTTGGCAAGTTTGAGGAGTCACTAACCAAAATGCAAAGATATCTTGATTCTACGAGCAGAGAATTGGATACGCTCATTACCACGAGAAGCAACCAAATGCAGCGTAAGCTGCGGGAGGTGGAACGCTTAGATGATGTGAGAGCGGAGCAGCTATTAGAATTAAATAAGCTTTCCAAAACCAAGGAATAAGCAGCAATATGTATCGGTCAGCTCTTTTTACAGGGCTGGCCGATAATTTTTTGATAAAAAATAATAGTTAGTCATTGACAACTGCATCGAAAAGGAGTATAGTGTTCTTAAACAGGAACAACATTAGAAGAGCTGAATGAGGGATTATGAATCTTATTGAAGGATTGACCAATTTTAACTTAACCAAGCAGGAAGCAACGCTCTACGTGCTGCTCTTAAAGGCAGGGCAATTAACCGGCTATGAGGCAGCCAAGCAGACGGGCATCTCCCGCTCCAATACCTACACTGCGCTAGCAGGACTGGTGGAAAAGGGCGCGGCCTATGTGCTGGAGGAGGGCAAGGTTACTCGCTATACCCCGGTGGCCCCGGAGGAGTTTTGTAGCAACAAAATCAGCAGACTAGAAGAGATAAAGCAGGATATCCTGCAACAGCTGCCGGTTTTGGCTAGTGATGCCGAAGGCTACATTACCATTAAGGGTGAGCAGGAAATCATCAACAAGCTACGCAACACTGTGCGTCAGGCCAAGGAACGTATTTATGTATCCGGCAATCTGCGCTTGTTGGAGCTACTGCGGCAGGAGCTTGAGGATGCTCTTGCCAGGGGGTTAAAGGTTGTTATTATTGGTGACAAGACCTATCAGCTGGCGGGTGCCATTTGCTATGGAACTACCAAGAAAAGTGAGCAAATTCGCCTGATTGCAGACTCTCGCACGGTTTTGACCGGCGATTTGGAGGATGCAGAGGATTCCAGCTGTTTATATTCCTGTAAACGCAATCTCGTTGATTTGTTTAAAGAAGCATTAAAAAACGAGATTGCCTTAATTAAATTAACAGAAAGGTGATATACATGTCTAAAAAAGTACCCTTTGTGACCAAAGCACAATTAGAAAAAATCGTGGCTCAATACCCCACTCCCTTCCATCTTTATGATGAGGCCGGTATTCGTCGCACTGCACGTTTGCTGTACAAGGCCTTTGCTTGGAACAAGGGCTTTAAGGAATACTTCGCAGTTAAAGCAACTCCCAACCCCTACCTGCTGCAAATCCTGCGTGAAGAGGGCTGTGGCGCTGACTGCTCCTCCTACACTGAGCTTTTGATGAGCGACGCTGTGGGCTTCAAGGAAAGCGAGATTATGTTCTCATCCAATGCTACCCCGGCTGAGGACTTTCAATTGGCTCGCAAGCTGAATGTAACCATTAACTTGGATGATATTACCCATATCGACTTCTTGGAGAAGGTGGCAGATATTCCTGATACTGTAAGCTGCCGCTATAACCCGGGTGGACATTTTGCTATTGCCAATAACATTATGGATAACCCCGGTGATGCTAAATATGGCATGACTCATGAGCAAATTATTGAGGCCTATAAACGTCTTTTGGCTAAGGGTGTAAAGCATTTTGGCATGCATGCCTTCTTGGCCTCCAACACTGTAACCAATGATTACTATCCGGAATTGGCTCGTATCCTCTTCAAAGTAGCTGTGGAGCTGAAGGAAAAGACCGGCGCCCATATCGAGTTCATCAACCTGTCCGGCGGCATCGGCGTGGCTTATCGCCCTGAGCAGCAGGATAATGATTTGCTGGTAATTGGCGAAGGCGTGCGCAAGGTTTATGAAGAGATTTTGGTACCTGCAGGCATGGGCGACGTGAAGATTTTCACCGAGCTGGGTCGCTTCATGCTGGCTCCCAACGGCGGCCTCGTAACCACTGCTATTCACGAAAAGCACACCTACAAGGAATACATCGGCTGCGATGCTTGCGCTGCTAACCTAATGCGTCCTGCTATTTATGGCGCATATCATCATATCACCGTTATGGGTAAGGAGGACGAGCCCTGTGACCATAAATATGACGTAACCGGTGGCCTGTGCGAAAACAGCGATAAATTTGCTGTGGATAGAATGCTGCCCAAGATTGAAATTGGTGATATGCTCTTTATCCACGATGCTGGCGCACATGGTTATTCCATGGGCTACAACTACAATGGCAAGCTGCGCAGTGCGGAAATCCTATTGCAGGAGGATGGCAGCGCGAAAATGATTCGCCGTGCTGAAACTCCTGCTGATTATTTTGCAACCTTCGATTTTAGCCCTGAATTTGGCGCTAAGCTGGCAGAAGAAGCTAAGGTTAAAATGCCTGCCAGCAAATAAAAAACATCTCTTTTACAAAGTATAATATGGCTGAAAAACTACCTGGTGCTTATGCTAGGTAGTTTTTTCTTGTGCTTTAGGCAAATGCTCATAAGTAAAAAAGACTTGACTTGATGTATACTAAAGGTAGTATACTAAAGCTATAGGAATTGGGCCAGTACAATCAAAGGAGATTTTTATGAATATTAATGTGCTTGTAGCGGAAGAAAAATATAATAAGCTCATTGCTGCTTTGCAGGCTATGGACAAAATAGTGGTGGCCTTTAGTGGTGGCGTGGACTCGACCTTTCTGCTTTATGCAGCGAAGAAGGCGGTGGGGGCGAGGGCTCTTGCGGTGACCTCCCGCTCCGGTGTTGTGCCCCGTCGTGATTTGGATGAGGGAGCGCTTTTTTGTGAGCGTCAGGGAATAAGGCATGAGTATCTTGATTTTGACGAGCTGGCAGTGCCCGGCTTTGCCGAAAATCCTCCGGACCGTTGCTATATCTGCAAAAAAACACTGTTTACTAAACTTTTAGCTGTTGCCGCAAGGGAGCAGGCGGTGCTCTGTGAGGGCTCCAATATGGATGATTTGGGAGATTATCGTCCGGGCCTGCGTGCTCTTAAAGAACTGGCAGTGCGCAGTCCATTGAAGGAAGCAGGACTGACGAAGGCGGAGATTCGCTATTTGTCGAAGAAGTTTGACCTGCCTACTTGGTCCAAGCCTGCCAGCGCTTGTCTTGCCTCCCGCTTTGCTTATGGCGAAATCATCACTGCCGCCAAAATGCAGGCGGTGGACGGGGCGGAGCCGCTGCTGTTTGCACTGGGCTTTACGCAATTTAGGGTGCGGGTGCACGGGGAGGAAAAGCGAGGGCTTTTGGCGAGAATAGAGGTGCTGCCAGAGGAGCTGGCTAAGGCCTTGGAGCAAGAGCTTCGTCAAGAGATAATCACAAAATTCAAGGCCTTTGGCTTTACCTACATTACTTTGGACTTGCTTGGCTATAGAACGGGCAGCATGAACGAGGTGCTGCAAATTTGATGGTAATATCATCTTGACTAATAGTGAACTCCAAGATATAAGATAATAGTGAAGAAACTGATTTGATGGATGC
>CAMFZA010000130.1 GCA_946002345.1 uncultured Phascolarctobacterium sp.
AAGAAAACACCCTAATCTCTAATAGTCAACACAAAAAACATATATACCCTCCCATCCCAAGGCAACCAGGCTGCCCTTGCTGGACATCACCCCATGGACCCGCGGGTCCATGGCCACGGCCTCGGCCAAGGCTCTAGCAAAGCCCTTAAACATAGCTTCGATAATGTGGTGGGTGTTCTTGCCGTAGAGCAGACGAATATGCAGGGTCAGGCCTGCGTTCATAGCCACAGCCCGGAAGAACTCCTCGGTCATTTCCGCATCGTACATGCCCAGCTGCACCTTGGGAATATCCGCATCAAAAACCAGGAAGGGGCGACCGCTAAAGTCCAGGCACACCTGCACCAATGCTTCATCCATGGGCAAAAAGCAATTGCCATAGCGGTGGATGCCGGCCTTATCCCCCACAGCCTGCTTCAAAGCCTGGCCCAAAACAATGCCGCAATCCTCCACCGTATGGTGGCTATCCACATCCAAATCACCGCTAGCCTGCACCGTTAAGTCGCTAAAGCTGTGCTTGGCCAGCAGCGTCAGCATGTGGTCAAAAAAGCCGATGCCGGTGCTAATCTCGCAGGCACCGCTGCCATCTAAGCACCAATCCACACTTACCCCTGTTTCTAGGGTCTTACGCTCTAAGCACGCGCTTCTCATTCCTTACCTCCTTGAACCTCCACCACTAGCTCGGTGAGCTTAGCTAAAATCTGCTTGTTTTCCTCCGGCAGGCCCACGGTAATGCGCAGGGCGCCGGTGAGCACCGGATGGCTGGTAAAATCACGCACCAAAATGCTGTTTTCCAAAAAATATTTAAAGAGCAGCTTACCGCTGGCAGCCTGCTCCGGCAAATCCTGGCCATATTTGGCATAGTATGCCTTGGCCAGCTGGGTGCACAGCTCGCCCTCAGCTCGCAGCATCACAAAATTGGTAGCCGTGGGCCACACTCTGAAGCCCAGCTTTTGCATGTAAAAGGCCATTTTATCACGCTCAGTGCGAATGGTCTTAATGCGCTCCTTATAGAGCTCCTTATTTTCGTAAATGGTTTTGGCCACCATTAAGGTATAGGCATTCACATGGTAGGGCAGCAGGGCCTTGCCCAATTGACGCACCAATCCCAGTGCGCCCACTGCGTAGCCACAGCGCATGCCGGCCAGGCCATAAGCCTTGGAGAAGGTGCGGAAGACCATAAAATTGCTATATTTACCCAGCAGGCTCAGGGTGGAGCCAGCCACCAGCCACAGCTTGTTCAGAGGGCGCATATCGTTAGGCGGCAGCTCCTTGCCATCGGCAAATTCCATATAGGCCTCGTCCATAATCACAGGACAAGCCACATTGGCAATGATTTTTTCCATAGCCGCCAAGCTATTATAATTGCCCGTGGGATTATTAGGATTGCATACGATTAACAGGGAGGGCTGCTCCTTTTTACAAAAGGCGATAACTGCATCCGCATCCACAAAGCCCTCGCTGGTCAGGGGATAACGCACCGCCACACTGTCGCTTAAATCAGCATACTCGCCGTACATGGAAAAGGAGGGCCAGGGCACAGCAATCTTTTTGCCGGGACCGCCAAAGACATAGCAGGCCTTTTCCAAAAGCTCGCTGGAGCCATTGCCGATTTTGACGCAGTCCACATCCACATCCAGCTCCTTGGCGATCACCTCGCAAAGATTTTCGGACTTAATGGGAGGATAACGATTAAAGGGGAAACGTGCCGTACGGGCAGCCACGCTTTGGGCTATTTCCTCAGGCACGGGATAATTGCTTTCGTTGGCATTGACAATAATGTCAGCAGCCACGCTTTCCACGGAATATTCCTCCATGGCTTCAATACTTTTACGCACAGAAAACTCACTCATTGACCAGTACCTCGCTTATTTCCCAACTCTCTTACGAATAGCGTTGGCGTGAGCGGTCAGGCCCTCGGCCTCGGCCAGGGTAATAATATCATCCGCAGCAGCATACAGTGCCGGTGCAGTGTAGGAAATAATGCTGGTCTTCTTCATGAAGGTTTCTACATTGAGAACAGAGTAGAACTTTGCAGTGCCACCGGTGGGCAAAACATGGTTGGGGCCTGCGTAGTAATCGCCCAGGGGCTCGGGAGAATATTGACCTAGGAAAATGGCGCCGGCATTGCGAATATAAGGCATGATTTCGAAGGGAGCCTTGGTCATGATTTCCATATGCTCCGGGGCGGAAATATTAGCCATTTCAATAACAGTATCCATATCCTTGGCCAGCACCACCTTGCCTGCTTGGGCAAGGGAGGTTTCGGCAATTTCCTTACGGGGCAGCTTAGCCAGCTGAACTTCGATTTCAGCGGCGGTTTCCTTGGCTACCCGCTCGCTGTCGGTAACCAGAATAGCGCAGGCCAGGGGGTCGTGCTCGGCCTGGCTCAGCAAATCTGCAGCCAAATATTCCGGATTAGCGCTATCATCAGCGATAACGAGAATTTCACTGGGACCAGCCAGCATATCGATATCCACGTGACCGATAACAGCTTTTTTCGCCAGGGTTACAAAAATATTGCCAGGGCCGGTAATCTTTTCTACCTTAGGAACAGTTGCTGTACCAAAGGCCAGAGCAGCTATAGCCTGAGCACCGCCCATTTTATAAATCTCGGTGACGCCAATGAGGCGTGCCGTTACCAGTACATTGGGGTTAACCTTGCCATCCTTTCCGGGAGGCACAGCCATCACAATGCGAGGCACACCAGCCACCTTAGCCGGGCAAGCATTCATCATTACAGAGGAAGGATAGGCAGCAGTGCCACCGGGTACATAAATGCCTACAGAGTCCACCGGAGTAACCTTTTGACCCAGCATGGAGCCGAAGGGACGGTTGGTGAGCCAGGTTTTCGGCATTTGCTCCTCATGGAATTTCATCACGTTGGCAATGGCTCGCTCCAGCGCAGCCTTCACCTCAGGCTTACAAATAGCCTCAGCCTCAGCAAATTCCCCCTCGGTAACGCGGATATTTTCGGGAGTAAGCTCCACTCTATCGATTAATTTGGTGTAGTAGAATAATTTTGCATCGCCCTCAGCACGCACATCGGCCACAATTTGGTCCACCACCTGAGCCGCAGTCATATGACGGCCAAACATGGCATCGGTGCCTGCCTGAATACGAGGGGACAGCTCCACCTCATCAAAAGCTTTTTTCTTCATCAAAGCAGCAATCTGGGCTGCGTTCATCTCTCTTGCATCAGTAACCTGCATTTTTATTTTGCCTCCTCATTTAAAACAATACGTAAATCCTCCACCAGCTTGTGCAAACGAGCAAATTTCAGCTTAAAGCTAGCACGATTAGCAATCAGGCGGGCGGTAGCGGTGAAAATGGAGTCCACCTCCACCAATTTGTTTTCCTTCAGGGTACGCCCTGTTTCTACTATATCTACAATCATCTCGCTCAGGCCCACGATGGGTCCCAGCTCGATGGAGCCGTTTAATTTAACGATTTCTGCTTGAATACCCAGCTTATTGAAATAAGCCTTGGCGCAATGGGGATACTTGGTAGCGGCACGCAAATGAGCGTAATCAGTCAGCTTTTCCCGGCGCTTGGCCTCAGGCACGGCCATCATCAGACGGCAGCGGCCAAAGCCCAAATCCAGAAGTTCCACCACATCCTTGTCCTGCTCCAGCAGCACATCCTTACCAATAATACCAATATCTGCAGCACCGTATTCCACATAGGTGGGTACGTCCACAGTTTTGGCAATAATGAAGCGCACCTTGGTTTCTTCGTTACTGATGACTAGCTTGCGGGAATCCTCGGTCACATTTTCGGCGCTGTAGCCCACCTTGGCCAGCAAGCGCACGGATTTATCGAAGAGCTTGCCCTTGGGCAAGGCTATAGTAATATACTCATCCATTTAAATATTCTACCTTCTCTTTCCTTCTCTTACCTTAAGAAACATAAACCAAGCTGGAACAGCAATACTCCTTCACTGCACTGGCAGCACCGGTCAAATCCATAGCCTCGGTGCACAGCTTCACGCTGCGCCCCTCCTTACGCAGGTCCGCTGCCTTGGTAATGGCCTCGAGCAGCTTGCCCTCGCTCCAGGCCACCAAAACATCCCAGCGACGCTCTGCCTTCACCACACCTGCGCGCTCCAAGGCCAAAACAACCCTGTCCACACCCAGCGCAAAGCCGGTGGCGGGGCAATCCAGGCCAAAGCCCTGCATCATCTTGTCGTAACGGCCACCACCGGCAATGGGGTAGCCAATCTCCGGCATATATACCTCAAAGAGCATGCCGGTATAATAATCAAGGGAACGATACAGTCCCAAATCAAAGCTTAAATGAGCGGCAGCACCGTAGGTCTCCACTAAATCATAAATGCTGCGCAAGTCCTCCAAAGCATGCAGCGCCTTGGGATTGGTCACCACGCCCTGCAAGCGCTCCAAAAGTTCCACCCCGCCCTGCAGGAAGAGAAAATCAGCAAAAATTTCCTTAATTTCCGGGCGGATATTTTCCATGCTGGCAGCCATCTGCTGCATGCCCACTGCATCGTGACGGCGCAGGCAGCTCTGCAGCTCTTTAACCTGAGCTGCACCAAAGCCAGCCTCCTCTGCCAAGCCATTGATAAAACCAACGTGACCTAAGCTGATGGCAAATTTCTGGACACCGGCAGCCTGCAGAGCTGCTGCGGCCAGCACAATCACCTCCGCATCAGCGGCAGCACCGCTAGCTCCCAAAAGCTCCACCCCGGCCTGCTCAAATTGGCATTGGCGGCCGGCCTGAATCTCCTCGTAACGATAAAGATTAGCCAAATAGCACAAACGCTTAATCTTTTCCCCACCATTTAATCTGGTAGCTGTCAGGCGGGCAATGGGCGCTGTCATATCATTGCGCAGCACCAACAGATTGTTGTCCCTATCAAAGAAGCGAAAATCCCCTTTTGTGCCACCCTTGCCAAAGGTATCCACATATTCAAAATCAGGCGTCTTTACCTCGTCATAGCCCCATTTATCAAAAACACCCACAATGGCATTTTCAATGCGTCGACGACTTTTCATCTCGCCGGGCAGAATATCCTTTGTTCCGTAGGGCACCTGATATACTTTATTGGTCATCTTGCTTTTTCTCTCCTTTTAATACTCCCATTACCGAATAATACCCATCTGCACCGTAAACCAGGCAGCGCTTAACCCTAGAAATGGTAGCCGTGCTAGCGCCGGTTTTTTCTACGATGGTTTCATAAATACAGCCCTCGTCCAGCATCCGCGCCACCTCTAAACGTTGCGCCATGGCCTTCAGCTCACTAACAGTACAGATATCTTCGAAAAATTTATAGCATTGCTCTTGATCCTTCAGGCTCAAAATTACTTTAAACAATTGGTCTGTCAAATGGTCATGTATATTAGCAGCCATGTTTATCCTCCCTATCTAAAATCCCTTCTCAACTACTTACGCTTAAATAACTCGTAAAAATACTTTAATACTTTATCTTGTGAAAGT
>CAMFZA010000131.1 GCA_946002345.1 uncultured Phascolarctobacterium sp.
GGCAGCTTCTGCCTTAGCTTTGGACTTAGAGCCTTCATACAGGCCTACAACTACATCCACGCCGCTTTCCTTCAGGTTCAATGCGTGAGCATGACCTTGGGAGCCATAGCCGATGATGGCTACGGTTTTACCTGCCAATAATTCCAGATTTGCATCGCTGTCATAATACATTTGTACCATTTTTAATTTACCTCTTTTCTTATTTTTGTTTATATTTTTATTTTAAAAGAATAGCAATTTAATTTTGGGGTATAAACCCCGACTTCCCTTATTTTATAGCTGCCCTTTGCTAGCTTATCTAGCGACCTTCACAAAATCATCCAGCACAGCGCCGGGAGCAACCATGGGCTCCACAATATCACCCTGCTGAATAATCGCTTCTATGAGGAAGGGCTTCTCCGAGGCCTTGGCCTTTTCCAGAGCAGCGGCAAACTCCTCACAGGTTGTTACCTGCGCGCCTTCAGCACCGCAGGAGTGAGCAAAGCCGATAAAATCGAATTCGCTGAGAATGGTGGAGGAATAGCGAGCATCGTAGAAGAGCTGCTGCCACTGACGCACCATGCCCAAGCAACTGTTATTAATCACAATGCTAATCAGCTTTTTCTTTTCACGGCAGGCTGTGTAAAGCTCCATGCCAGTCATCTTAAAGCCGCCATCACCACAAATTTGCACCACAGGCTTATTCACAGCAAAGGTAGCACCTAAGGCTGCCGGCAAGCCGAAGCCCATGGTTCCGCAGCCACCACTAGTCAGATGATGCCGTGGCTGCTCCACTACCAGATGCTGAGCTGCCCACATCTGGTTTTGACCCACATCCGTAACATAGACTGTATCCTTGTCCATGACTGCACTCAAATGCTTCATCAGCCAAGGAACAGTCAGATGGTCACCCTTTTCTAAGCTTCGATCCTCGGTAGCATCCCAGGCCTTCACCTGCTCCCACCAGTCCACATGCTTTGCTTTCTTAATCAAGGGCAACAGCTTTTGTAGGGAATTTTTAATGTCTCCTACTAAGGGTACACTAACTGCTATATTTTTGTCAATCTCGGATGGGTCAATATCTAACTGGATAATGGTTTTTTTGCCCACATAGCGAGTTCTGTCACCAGTTACCCGCTCGCTAAAGCGACTACCGGCCACCACCAGCACATCCGCATGCACCACGGCCATATTGGAAGCAATATGGCCATGCATGCCCGTCATGCCCAAGCTACGCTCATTGCTGGCTGGCACCACGCCCACACCCATCAATGTGTTCACGATGGGTAGGTCGGCCTTGCCCGCTAGCTCCACCAGCTCTGCGCCAGCATCGCTGTTCAGCGCACCACCGCCCACTAACAGCACAGGCCTTGTAGCCTCGTTCATTTTTTAAAGGTGCGTCATTCAGGGCATCATATAAGGGGATTACCTGTCCCCCGGGATAGCCAAAGACTGTATCCACGCCTTGCTCAAGCAACAACTTAATGATGGCTTGAGAACCCTTCACTTTCATTCTATAGAGCCTCCTTCAGGAGATATTTTACACAACAGTATTCACAGAAACTACGGAAACCTGCTTGGTCAAGAGCTTTGCTACCTGAGTAACAGCCACATCAGCCAGCTGAATTTCCAACTTCAGGGAATCAGCATCAGCGTCCATCTTTAAGGAGCGTACTTGCGCACCCTGCTTAGAAAGTACACGCAGGATTCTCGGCAACAAGGTTTCATCATTTTGACCAGTTATATACACCTTCTCAAACATTCTTCTTCCTCCAGTCAAGTACAATTTGATGGACTAAAAAAGCCCCTGCTTGCTCATGCAAGTAGGGGCGTAAAATACGCGGTACCACCCTAATTTATCACTTTAGCACCAGTCCATCAACCGGCTCGGAAATAACGCATCCGTTGCGCATCAGTCTACTCACACTTAGCTTTTGCTGACGAGTTCATGGGTGATCTACTCAATAAGGCTCTGTACCGGTTTACACCAACCACCGGCTCTCTGCGGCATCACACTTACCTTTATTCCCAATCATCACCTTTAAGGGTCAATTTGAAATTACTGATACTATACTCCTTTTTTCAATGGTTGTCAACTATTTTCTAAAAAATTTTAGAAATTTCTATTCCATACATCTAGAGAATACATTTTGTGATTTTTGTACTTTATATACACACAAATTAAAGCTTTCTAAATTTTACGCCCTAATTCAGTATACATTTATGTTTATTTTCCTCTTATAGGAGACATCAAATTGCTTTGTCCAAGGAAAGCATGAAAAAGCCTGCTGCAATTGTGCAGCAGGCCTAATAGCAAAAGCTTAAAGGTTTTTCAAATAATTGCCCACGTTAGTGCGCACAGCCTCAGCATACTCATCGCGATGGGCTTGCAAAAAGGCCTTAATGTCACCAGCCAAATTGCCCTCCTTAGGATTGAGCACCTTGCGGTAGCTAAGAGCGAAGGTCTTGCAGGCGTCAGTGCCGCAAATGCAGTCCGCAGCCACAGGATCCACGCCAGCTATAGCAGCAATGCTACCGTACAGCTCTGCATCAGTAGCAGCAATCAGCTTCACAGCACTCATCCACAGAATATTGTTCAGCTTAAAGTGAACCTTGCCCTTAGTGTATTTCAAAGCAGCAGCAGGATCAGCCAGGCCTATTTCCGCATTGCGGAAGCTCAAGCGATACTCAAAGGCAGAAGCAATATCACAATGCAGCTGCAGGTTCTCTGCCAATGCTTCCTTTTCATTGAGAGGATCTAAGCAGATGGCAGCCAGCTTAATACCATTGCGTTCCAGCTCGTTAGCAATCAAGTAATGCTCCTGGGGAGTGAGCAGCTTGCCAGGCTTGGACAGAGTCAGCTCAAAATCAATATCCCAGGGAGTATTCTTCAAATAAGAATTATAAATAAACTGAATATGCATAATAGCTTCGCCGTATTCCAAAACAATGCGGTGCAGCTCTTTTTCTTCAAATTAAAACTTGTTTTTACAAACATAAATTTCATCATTTAATTTAGATGCATTCACAGCAGCGCAGAAGGCCTCATTAAATTGATAGAAACGCTTCTCCACTTCCTCATCGGACAGCTTCTCAATGGACAAATTAATCTTATCACTGCAATCAAAGCCAATCATGCTGTAGCCATAAAGCAGTGCCTTCACGATTTCCTCCTCAGACTTTAGACCTGCTGCGTTGGCACCATAGCCTTCCTTGTAGCCAGCCTCCAGCACACCCCAGGTTGCAGTATCCACAGCCTCTAAGAAGTTACGTTGCAGTGCCATGCTATCTTCAGGAGTATAATCTACCAGGACAGGTTTCATCTGACGCTTTGCAAATAAATCTACCACAAAAGCATCAGCACAGCCAAGCCAATCGCTAAAGCCCACGCTGGTGCCACGGGTACCACAGGAGCTAGGAGCCGCCCACTTTACGAAGCGACGCACTACAGCAGCATTATTGGCGTTTAAGCCAGCCAAAATTACCCTTGTACCTGCAATCTCCTTCACCTCTGTCTCCTTAAGCATGCCGGTCATGGGAGTTTCTTTATCCACAACTACCGCTAAACGTTTACCTGCTTCGGTATTGACTAAAGCCAACCAACCACCATCCACAGCACACACAGATGCCTTTATTACTTCAGCTGCAAGCTCCTGCAGCGCGTTCATTGCTACTACTTGTTTAATAGCCATTTCTTTGCCTCCAATTTTACACATAATATGTCATGTTATTATTATCTCTAAAAACTGTCCATAAAGCAAGTCTAAACTGCCATCTTTACGAAAAAACCTGCGTTTATATACAAAATCCAAAGCTTTTCCCTTTTTTGTTTTGGTATATGTAGTTCTTTGTGAGTTACTTTGGGGATATTTAGTGAGAGGTTATCAACAGTATTCACATAGTTATCCACAGATTTTGTGTATAACTTCCATCTATCTACACTTTATCCACCTTTTTTCCACAAGCAAAAAGGCTTATTTATGCGGTTTTTCTCAATTTATCAACAGCTTATGCACAATCTGTGGATAACTTTAGACACATTTATCCCAAGCTTTCCACAACCCAAGATATAGTGTTGCCTGCTGTTTTTTTCTTTGCTAAACAGGAATATATATGTAAAATTAACCCTGTCAAGGATTATTTTTCCTCAAAGTCACTGGTTTTACACAAATTTTAACTAAGGCTGAAAAAAGCCCCTAAACAAGCGGAAAAAGATTTCTGAAAATAAAAATGTGACGCCAAATTTTAATCTTGAGCGTCACCAAAAGGATTGATTTTAAACTGAACAGATTGTTAGCTGTTTTTTGTTCATGAATAATAGCTAACCACAAGCTTATTTAATACGACGAAGCTGTGAAATGGTAAAGAACACTAGTCCCACCCAAATACAGCCAAAGGAAACTGCATGAGTAAGTGTAAAGGCTTCTCCATACATAAAAATACCTATTAATAGGGTAATGGAAGGAGCAAGATACTGCATAAAGCCTACCATGTATAAGGGCAATAGCTTAGCACAGCCTGTGAAGAACAGGAGTGGAGTGGCTGTAGCAATGCCTGCACCCACTAAAAAGAACAGCGTCCGATGGTCACAGCTTTGATACACATTGCCACCGTGTTGGCTTAAATAATACATGTAATAAAGCATGAGAGGGGATATGAGTAGTGTTTCTAGCATAATGCTGGTTAATGCCTGTGCCTTTATAAGCTTCTTTAAAAGACCATATAAGGCAAAGGTAGCTGCCAGGCTAACTGATACCCAGGGTAAGCTACCGTTTTTAATGATCATGACCGCAATTCCTACAGCAGCACAAACCACAGCAATAGTTTGCAGCCTATCCAGCTTTTCACGTAAAAAGACCATACCGAAGAGTACGCTGACCAAGGGGTTAATATAGTATCCCATACTGGTCTCCACAATGCGGCCTACCTCCACCGCCCAAATGAAAATGCCCCAATTAAAGCTAATAGTAATTGCCGCTAAAATCATGCAGATGCTCGTTTTCCAGGTACTAAAAATAGCTTTTGTTTCTTCTAAGAACACCCCCATCTTACCAGTGAACAGCATAAGCAGAAAGACGAAAACTGCGGACCAAACAAAACGACTAGCCAATATTTCCATGGCATCCACATGCTGAATTTGTCTCCAATAGATAGGTAGCACGCCCCAAATTAAATAGGCCGACAATCCATAAAAGACACCCAATTTATATTGCTTATCCAAGAGTAATCACCTTCATTTTGGTATAATAAGTAACATTATACATCTATTTTAAAAAGATAACAAGACATAGGTGCTGTCTAATTTCTTAGGCTGCGTGAGCCACGGCAGCTATCTATCCTGGGTCGGCAAATGAGCAATTAGTAATTAGAATGTGAGCATTGATACATGGTCATAAAAGAATAGCGTAATGAGCAAGCAACATGCGAGCATGTGACTTTTAGCGAATGAGTTGAAGGAACAATAG
>CAMFZA010000132.1 GCA_946002345.1 uncultured Phascolarctobacterium sp.
GCTGAAGGAGCAGCTTGTGGATTTAAAGAATACCGAAGAGGCCGCTATGATTTTTACGGGTTATTTGGAAAACTACAAGTATCCCGATGGCACCATCTGTTGGCTGCCCATGTGCGGTGAAGCCGATCTTTTTGTAGCTAATAAGGATTTATTTATTAAGCATGGGATTCCCTTGCCCAAGGATTACAAAAGCTTTAAAGAGGCCTGTGCTAGATTCAAGGTCTTGGGCATAAAGCCCTTTGTCTCCGATTGGTATTATGATTATACTGCGCTGGCCATCCTGCAGGGTCTCAATATTCATGAGCTTACCTCCAGAGAAGGACAGCTGTGGCGGAGCCAATACGAAAATACTGGCGAACAAAAGGCGGTGGGTCTGGATAAACAGGTGTGGCCCTTAGCCTTCCAACGTATGGAAAGCTTTATTAGGGATGCTTATGTGGAGCCCCAGGATGATAATAATCTTTATGAGGATATGGATGCTCTGCTCATTTCGGGCAAGGCAGCCATGAGCCGGATGACCGCCAATGTGGCCTTGGACCATATTAGGCGTTATAGGATGAATCTAGTTATGCTCCCCTATTTTGGTCAGGATGGGGGCGAGGATTGGCTGCTAACCTATCCGGCCTTCCAAGTAGCCTTGAATAAGGCCAGCGCACAAAATGAGCAGCGCAAGCAAAAAATGATGCGTATTTTGAGCGTAATGATGAGTGAGGGCGCTCAAAGAAAGCTGGGCTCTAGAAACGACGTTATTTCCTACAGCCGTAATGCGGAGCTCAAGATTTCTCCCCTACTGGAGAATATCAGTCCCTTTATTGAGGCAAATCGGATCTATGTGCGCCTTGCTTCCACGGACTTTTTCGCAGGCTCCAAGCTGGCCGTTTCTAAAATGCTTAAGAGAGAAGCAACAGCTGAGCAGGCCTATGCAATTATGGATGAGTATTTGCGTAAGCCGAAGCAACGGGAGGAGCTAAAGCTGAAGCCCTTTGACACGGCCTATAGCTTTACGGATAGCAAGCAGGGAGGTAACGAAGCCAACTCTGCTATGGCTAATTCCCTGCGCAGCTATTACGGCAGCGATATTCTCGTGGCTGCAGGGCATAGCTTTACCGGGCCTATTTTCAATTCCGGTTATTCCGAAAAAATGCTTGGTTATATGGTCATGCCCAATTATTTAGAAAGCTTTACCAAGCAGCTGACCGGTGCGGAACTGGAGCGCCTGCTGAAGCTGTACGTGGAGGGCGTGCCCGATGTGGATGTGTATAGTGCGGTAAATCCTGTGAACTATCATTCCTTACCCATCACCAGTGGGATGGAATATGTGGTTAAGCAGGGGCAAAGGCACGATGCTTTCACCCTTAAGCAGCTGTTGTATCAGGGCAAGCCCCTGGATAAGAATAAAACCTACAGGGTGACCGTGTTAGATAAAAAGACCTTCTTTTCAGTCTTGGCCGAGAAGCTTGATGGGCACAAGGGAAGCGAGGGCTTTACCTGTGGGGAGAAGCGAGTGCGTGAAGCTTGGCAGGCATACGTTACGTCCGGTAAACCCTTACTAGCTCCTTCACCGTATCTTACGGTTGAATAAATTATTTTCTTTTACTTTATTGATGAATTTGAGGAGGAAAGCATGAAGAAAACTTTATTTGCAGCAGTAGCCCTGAGCTTGGGCATCACTGTCTCTGCCTGTGGGGCCGCAAACCCTTTTAGTGACGTTCCTGCAGGACATTGGGCATACGACAGTATTGCTAAGCTATCAGCAGCTGGCGTTGTGGAAGGGTATGAGGATACAACCTTTGGTGGCGACAAGCTGCTGACACGCTACGAAATGGCCCAAATCGTGGCAAGAGCCATGGCTAAGGGTGCCAAGGTGGATAAGCTAGCCGCAGAATTTGCCGACGAGCTGGACAACCTGGGTGTGCGTGTAGCCAATTTGGAACAAAAGAGCGACAATATCCGTTTTTGGGGACAGCTGCGTACCCGGTATGAGCGTTGGGACCGCAGCGGGGACAAGCGCGATCAGCATGATGTTTCTGGCGGCCGTACCCGTATATGGGGCGAGGGCCAGGTCAACGATAGCTGGACCTATAATCTGATGCTGCAAAACGAGGAAATTTTTAGTAATAACAAGGGTGAAGAAGAAATCCAATTTAAGCGTGCCTATGTACAAGGTCGCCTGGGTGGCACGACCGTGCGGGCTGGCCGTTGGGGTGAGGATATTTCTAAAATGGTTATTGATACCCATCTGGAGGGCGTAAAATACACTTATGGCAACAACAAGATTAACTTTAACAGTTTTTTCACATAGGCTGCAGGCCCGCACAGCACCCTGACCAGCAATGGACGCTTGAACATCTTTAGTGTAGCTGGTAATTACGACAGAAGCAATTTCTTTGTGAACTACTATAACACTAATAATGCAGCTGTTGTTGCAGTTGCAAAGGACGGCTGGTATGATAAGGACCTTTCTAAAAAGGGCGATAAGGATATCTTCAACGTTGGTATCGGCTATAAGCTTACTCCTACTGTGCGCCTCTTTGGTGAATATATGCACAGCACCAAGGATATCGACCCCAGAATTGGTCGCGATGGTTATGTAGCTCGCATCGAGTACAAGGGCCATGATGTGAATAAACCCGGTAGCTTTGGCTTGGTGGCTAACTACTACAACCAATCCTCCAACAGCTTCTTTCTTCCCACTATTTCTGCTAATAGATTTCTCTTTGATGGTGGCTTTGAGGGCTGGAATGTGGGCGCTAAATACACCTTTGCCAAGAATATTTACGGCTTAGTGGACTATTTTGATACAGAATCCAAGCTGGGCAATAACCGTGATAAGGTGCTGATTACCGAGGTATATTTCCTGTTCTAAGCTAAAAGATGCCTAACAGGTGTCCGCAGTGAAAAAAATTCGCTGCGGGCACTTTTTTTACGCATTTTCTATAGACAAATGAAACGGGGAGAAGTATAATAAGTTTGCCTCTTATGTAGAGACAAAAAATGGAAGGAAAACAGCTTATTCTGCAAGGAAAAAGCTGTAAAACAAAGCTTGAGGGGGCTTGGTCAATGGAATATGGAATAATCTGCTTATTCCCGGCTATTTTGACTGTTGTTGTGGCAGTTTGGTCAAAAAGAACAACGGAGCCTTTGCTCCTGGGTGCCTTAACAGGCTATGCCCTGCTGAGCTATAAAACGGGGGCCAACTTTGTGGAGCTGGCTACCTCCAAGTTTTTTGACGTCTTCACGGACCCTGAATCTGTGTGGATGCTTTTAGTGTGTGGTCTCTTTGGCAGCTTGATTGCGGTTATCAACGAATCCAATGCTACCAACGCCATTGCCAATGTTTTGGGCAAGGTGTGTAAATCCAAAACTACTACCCTTTTGTCTGCCTGGATTTTGGGCATGATTATCTATATCGATGACTACATGAATATTTTGACCGTCACCAGCTGTACTAAAAAGCTGGCGGACCAAAGAAATATTCCCCGTGAGGCCCTGGCCTATGTGGTGGACTCCACTGGCGCGCCCACCAGCGTGCTGATTCCCTTTTCCACCTGGGCCATCTTCTTTGGCGGCGTGTTCTACGAGCAGGACTCCATTAAAGCCCTAGGCTACGGCGACGCCATTTCCACTTATATGCAGATTATCCCCTATATTTTCTATGGTATTTTTGCTTTGGCCATTGTGCCCCTGTTCATCGTGGGCATCGTGCCCAAGGTGGGTGCCATGAAGCGTGCCTATAGTCGCATCAAGAACGACGAGGAAGGCTACGGTATTATTGAGAATGCCATGTACCATGAGCATGATAAGCCCGATGATTACGACCGCAAGGCCAGTGCCTGGGACTTTGTTATTCCCATCCTGACCATGATCGGCGTGCAAATGTATGTGGGGGACCTGTTCGTGGGCCTGATTGCAGCCCTTTTGTGTTGCATCGTGCTCTACGTGCCCCGGGGCAAAATCACCATGGGCAAGTTCTGCGATTGTTGGATTGAAGGCTTTGCGGACCTTGTGCCCGTGCTGTCCATCATCGTGGCTGCCTTTTATATTGAAGGTGCCATGACCGCCATCGGCATGCCGGCTTATGTAATTCATCTCATCGAGCCCTATGTGAATGCGCAAATGTATCCCATGCTGGCCTTCTGGACCGTGGGCTGCCTAGGCTTCATCACCGGATCCAACTGGGGTATTCCTGCAGTGTGCGCTCCCATCATTATTCCCCTGGGCTTCGCCGTAGAGGCCAACCCCTTCTTGGTAATGGCCGCCATTGTCAGCGGTGCAACGTTGTGCAGCCATGCCTGCTTCTATGCAGATGCTACAGTATTTACCTCCAAGGCCTGTGATATTGAAAACACGGCCCATGTGTATACCCAACTGCCCTATGCAGGTATTGCCATGGTGTTCGCCTCCTTGGCCTATTTAATCGCTGGCTTTGTGGTTGTCTAAATCTATTGAAACAATTATATATGATATGCTTACGCCTCGGTATTGTGCCGGGGCGTTTACTTTTCCTAAAGTTTTCCTGCTGAAAGAGCCAGAATTTGGTATAATAAAGACAAGTGTATTTGTTGTTTTTACTGATATAGATGGGGCATTAAGGGCCTGCTCAAGGCAGCTGCCAATAGCCTCATGTAGCGAAGGGAGTTTCCATGTTTGCAGTTAGTGTTGCTATTAATTTACCAGTGAAAAGCCTTTTTCGTCAATTTACCTACGCCGTGCCGGAAAATATGGCCTTTTTGGATAGGGGCTGGCGAGTGGTAGTGCCCTTTAGTGGCCAAAAGGTGGAGGGCTTTGTGGTGGAGCGTTGCCCCTTGCCCCAGGAGCCGGGGCTGCTGGCGAAAATTAAATATGTGGAAGCTGCCCTAGGAGATAGTCCTTGGTTTGACAGTGAAATGCTGGCCACCGCTAGCTGGCTGGCAGATTATTATATGTGTAGTCTGGCAGAGGCCATGCGGCTGTTCGTGCCGGGCAAGACCAGCATTCGTAGGCAGGCGGTGCGGGATAGCGCTGGCAAGCTTTTGTATTATAGCTATGGAGAGCGCCTCAAGGAAAAGACCGTGCAGGCCTTTGCTATCAATGAGGCTGGACGCACCATGCTGGAAAGTGGCGTCCTGCTCAAAAGAGCCAGAGCTCAGCAGGGGGCCTTGGCTGTGCTGGCCGATGCCACAGAGTGGCTCAGTGCCGCCGAGTTGGCCGCTAAGGGCGTGAGCCGAGCAGTGCTCAAGGCGCTGTGCGAGCATGGGCTAGTGGTGCAAAAGGAAAAGCGGGTGCTGCGTAATAGCTATGCTAGGCCGGTGGCGGTGGGGGAAAGCCTGCAGCTGACGGCGGAGCAGCAGCAGGCAGTAGCCAAAATTACGGCGGCCATTGCTTCCGGCAAGCAGGCAACCTTTTTGCTGCAGGGCAGTACCGGTAGCGGCAAGACCGAGGTCT
>CAMFZA010000133.1 GCA_946002345.1 uncultured Phascolarctobacterium sp.
ACGACTTTACTGCTCTTGAAAAGGAGCTGGGTATTAATTGCTTTGACATCATTACCAATTACAAGGCCGTAGCGAAAAAGGAAACACGCTTTAACAAAAATATTAGCGAAAAGGTGCAGGGCCTGAGCGAAAAGCTGGAGCAGGCAGCTACTGCGGAGGATTTTTATGAGCTGGTAACTGCTTTTTACGAGGCTTATGGTGTGGGCAAGCTGGGTCTGAACAAGGCCTTTCGCATTGACCATAAGGGTAATCAGGTGGAGCTGGTGCCCATTTCCAACACGGAGCTCATTACCTTTGACGATTTGATTGGCTACGAGCGTCAAAAGCAAACACTGCGGGAGAACACGGAAGCCTTCGTTGAGGGCCGTCCTGCCAACAATGTGCTGCTCTTTGGTGACAGCGGCACCGGTAAGTCCAGCAGCATTAAGGCTTTGATTAATCAATACTATGATCAGGGCCTGCGTATGATTGAAATTTATAAGCATCAATTTCAGGATTTGTCCGCCATTATTGCCCAAATTAAAAGTCGCAATTATCGCTTTGTCATTTATATGGACGACCTTTCCTTTGAGGAATTTGAGACAGAATATAAATATTTAAAGGCTATTATCGAGGGCGGTCTAGAGGTGCGTCCTAGCAATATTTTGATTTACGCTACCAGCAATCGTCGTCATTTGATTAACGAGACTTGGAAGGACCGCAATGATGTAACTCATAACGAGGGCATTTACAAGTCCGACACCATGCAGGAGAAGCTGAGTCTTGTCAACCGCTTTGGCTGTACCATTTACTACGGTCAGCCGGACCAAAAGGAATTCTACAATATCGTAGTAGAGCTGGCTCATAAGGCGGGGCTTGACATTAGCGATGAAGAGCTTTGTGCTGAAGCGAAGAAGTTTGAACTGAATCATGGTGGCGTTTCCGGACGCACGGCCCAGCAATTTATCAACTATATGCAGGGTGTGAAGCTGCAAGAGAACATTGATTAAATTAATTAATACCTCCAATTGAGCAGGAAATGAGGGAAGCTGGCGATGCTATCGTTTATCTACAAAAAAATCAATGGGAAGGACTTTGTTCTTGACGCGAAGAATATCGATATTTTTTCTGAAGAACTGGAGCATTTACTAAGTAACGCACCCTTGCAGCACGAGGATTTGCTTAAGCTGCGGCTTTTAACAGAAACAGTACTGATAAACTGGATGATGTCCGTTGATGAGGGGACCAAGGTAAGTTTTCAAATCTATAAATTTATGGGGCGTACTCATTTAGAGCTTGCTATGGACGGCGAAGCCATCAACCCCTTGGAAACCTTGGACGATTTCGATATGCCTACCCAGTTTGCAGAAATGATGCAGTCCTTCCAAAGTGATATAGGCATTACACCGGTCTATAGCTATAGTCATGGTAGCAATATTGTTAAGTTTAAGCTTCCTGAAAAGGAGCTTTCTCCCTTGGCCAAAACTGGCATGGCTGTTGCCCTGTCCATAGGGACCTATGCAGTCTGCTCGTTGCTTCCTGGTGAGTGGGCCCAGTTTATTAGTAAGGAGATTTTTGAGCCTACTTTTAGTATGTTTATGGGCTTGATGTCCATGCTGGCAGCCGTCATGGTTTTTGCTTCGCTTGTTTCCAGCACTGTGGGTATGGGCGATAGAAAACTGCTGAATAAATATGGTAGGGGTGTGTTTCTTTATTATCAGCTGATGAATTTTAGCTTTACAGCTGTGGCGATTGTGGTTTGCAGTCTTTTGTTTGGCATTGTCTCGGGAAATAATGTTTTTAATGCTGCCTTGTTGGTAGAAGTATACAAAATTATTCTAGCCATCATACCTAATAATATTATTAAGCCTTTTTTAGATGGCAATACTTTGCAATTGCTGTTTATGGGAATTGCCTTTGGTTGTTTCTTGTTGACTTATAAGGATGAAACCGAGAGCTTGATCAAAACTATTTACCAATTCAATTTTACGATTACCAAGCTTTTAACCGTAGTGTGCAACAAGATGCATTATGCTGTGTATCTTAGCTTAAGTATGATGCTTTTAAATGGCTCCTTGAGTAAGATTGTAAGTGCTGTCAATATTATCTTACTTTTTGCAGGAATCACTGCTACCTTAACGCTGTTGAGCATTGTCTGGATTAGCTGGAAATGCAAATATAATGCTTGGCAGATGCTAAAAAATATGGAGCCTTACCATTTTACGTGGTAGATTTGACGCTTCCATAAACGTAATTCGCCAGAGTCTGGGAGGGTTTTTCAAAAAGCTGATAAAAGGCCATGGCTAATAGATGGGTAATAACCATGTAGATTATAAAGCAGAGGGCGAAGCTTAAGAGATGGTTGTGGGATAGAGACTGTAGCTGCAGATAGATGCTTTGGCTAAACCCAGCCAGCACCCAAATATGCACTAAAAGAACGGCAAAGGAATATTGGGCGTGGTGTACGAGGAAAGGCTTGGACAAGATGCCCTGCAGGAAAGAGTTAAACATTAGAGACAGGATGAACAGGCCCGAGGCCACAGCGTAAGCATAAAAGGGGGTGATGGGGGCGGGGAACAGAAAATCAGGCAGGTAGCCAATAATGATGCTGAGCCCCAGTAAAAGACAGGATAAACAGCCCCTTTGGCATGGGGAAAGAGAAATTTGGGGGAACTTATGCACATAAAAATCGCCACAGACGATGCCTACGATAAAGGCTGCATAGGTGGGATAGGCGAGCAGCAGGGGAATGCTGGCCAGATAGAGCCATTTGCGGAAGGGACTGCTGCCAAAGAGAGCTAGTAGTGCTAGCGTCAGCATGGAGCCTAAAAAGATGATGTACATGCACCACATTACTGTGAGAATGTCACTGCAGTTTTCAAAATAGCACTGGATAAAGGATTGATAGAGAAGGATGCAGGTGGTTACAGGCTTAGGCTCAATTGCTAAGCACCAAGGGGAATTTGTTAATGAGGCTAAGCTTTTGAAGTCTAGAAATCCCCAGGAGTGGAGCAAGGAAGTGCCCAAAATAGCTACTCCTACCGGAAGCAGAAAGCGAAAATAACGCTTGATGGCCTGGCGCTGCAGTGATGGGTAAGGCTGTTGGGAACGATAAAAGGCAATGGTAGGTAAAAGTGCTACCAGAGCGAAGAAGACATGCAGGGGAAAGGGCGAATTGGTATAGATGGAATAGGGCAGCCCCGCAAAAAAGGCCGGAATCCGTTCCTCTGGCTGGTAAGTGGAGCCATAGCCAATAAAGCCCACCGGGAAATAGGCAATGGCAAAGTGAATCAGCATAATCATGTAGCACATAATCAGCTTGAGCCCATCAATATATTGAATGTGTGCAGCTGCTTTAGCGGGGTTGGGCATTCAAAATCACCTCAAATGTGTTTATTTTACAGGCTTTATTCTCTGCATTTGTGGAAAAATCCTGCTTCTACTCTGTTCATTATCCACTGTTTATGCTAAAATATAGCTATCTTTGATTTGTAAATGAGGAGGACTTATTTTATGAAAAAAGTATTGCGTTATCTTGTGATGACCGTATTGGCTATTTGCTTGACCATTCCCTGCTTGAATGCAGCCGAAGCAGCAACGGTGGCTTTGTTACCGCTAGTGAACAATGTGGCAGGCGATGAGCTGGCTAACCAGGTGTACTACAACAATGCTATCAAAGCCCTAAAGTCCATGCCTGGCTTTGTCATTGTGGAAAACAATCAATTGAATGCCGCCATCGATAATGCCAAATTAGACACTGCTGGCTTAAACAAAAATACCTTGGAAAAGATTGCCAAGGAAGGCAATGTAGATATTGTTTTTGGCATGCAGCTGGATAAGTTGGGTAAGAAGCCCATGAATCGTGTGGGTGAACGCATGTTGAAGCTGGTTTTGGAGGGTCAGGCAGTGGCCTATAATAGCCTTAATGGTGTATATTATAGCCATAAAGTTCGTGGCGACAAGGAAATCGATGAAACCTTGACCTCTCGTTGGGATTGGCCCCATGAGGAATTTGGCCGCGCTGTACGCCAGGAAATGAGCCGCGCTCTGCGTGCCAAATAAGGATTACTCGCTTTTTAAGTAAATACTGCGCTTGGAGGAGACTATCTAACTTGGTAGTCTCCCTTTTGTTTGCAGGATTTGAAGCACATTTATCCCTCGTGGGTGACTTGTATATTACAAAATTGCAGGCTAATCATAGAGGGAACTTGTTTCTTTAGAGGATAAAAATATGCTATAATATCAAGTAACATGCTATATCAAGGAGGTCTTGTGATGTTTGCAAGTATTGTTGGGGCTATTAGTAATTTTATGTACAGCTATCTGCTGATTGTGATGTTGGTAGCGGTGGGCTTGTACTACACCTTGCGTACTCGTTTAGTGCAGCTGCGTATGTTTAGGGAGACCATTAGGGTTATTTTGGAAAAGCCGGAGGGCAAGGATGCCGTTTCATCTTTCCAGGCCTTGATGGTTTCCACTGCCTCCCGTGTAGGTACAGGCAATATTATTGGTATTTCTACTGCCATTTGCTTAGGTGGCTATGGGGCAGTGTTCTGGATGTGGGTGATTGCCTTAGTAGGCGGTGCTTCTGCTTTTATCGAAAGCACGCTGGCCCAGATTTACAAAAAGCGCGGAGAGCACGGCAGCTATGGTGGTCCGGCTTACTATATTGAGGCTGCTTTGGGTAGCAGAGCGTTGGCTGTTCTTTTCAGCATCGCTTTGATTGCTACCTATGGCGTGGGCTTTAATATGCTTTGCGCATATAATCTGCAATCCACCTTTATTGCTTATTCCTTCTACAATCCCACCACCACTCCTTGGGTAATTGGTGCCGTGTTGGCTGTGCTGGTAGGATATTGTCTCTTTGGCGGCGGACGTCGCGTGATTGCAGCCACCTCTACCTTGGTACCCATCATGGGCGTCATTTATATTTCTGTAGCCTTCGTGCTGACACTGCTTAATATCGGTCAGCTGCCTACAGTTGTGGGCAAAATCTTTAGCCAAGCCTTTGATTTTCAAGCTATCTTCTCTGGCTTTGCTGGTTCCTGCGTAATGTTTGGCATCAAGCGTGGCCTGTACTCCAATGAGGCCGGCGTGGGCTCTGCGCCTAACGCTGCCGCTGCAGCAGATGTATCCCATCCTGTAAAGCAGGGCTTGGTACAAATGCTGTCCGTATTCATCGACACTCTGCTTATCTGTACTGCTACTGCCTTCATGTGCATGACCTCCGGTGTGGAGCCTGTGAAGGAGCTGGCTGGTGCGCCCTATGTACAGACCGCTTTGGCTACTTCCATGGGCGGTGTAGCTAAGGTGTTTATCACCGTATCCATGGTGCTGTTTGCCTTCACCACTTTGCTGGGCAATTTGTACTATGTTGACAACTGCTTTGCCTACATTATGAAGGCTGTGCCCGGGCCCACCTTTAATA
>CAMFZA010000134.1 GCA_946002345.1 uncultured Phascolarctobacterium sp.
GCCTCAGCCGCCGGCCGCCCGCGGCGGAGAGGCTGCGGCGCAGGCGGCCGGGGGAGAGAAACAACTCCAACGCGCCAAATATCACGAGGCGGTGGCCACGGCCTATGCCATGGCGCAGCCACCCCAGGTGGTACTGCTTTCCCCGGCTTGCTCGTCCTATGATATGTTTAAAAACTACCCTGAGCGCGGACGCTATTTTAAAAAGCTAGTGCAGGCTTTGCCGCTTTAAGGGAGGAGGAAGCAAAGTGAAGGTCATTCTTTCCGGTGGTGGCACCGGAGGACACATTTATCCTGCTCTGACCATTGCTGACCAAATTAAAAAGCTGTGTCCCGAGGCGGATATTAGCTTTGTAGGTACGCAGCAGGGGCTGGAAAAGGATATTATTCCCCGCTACGGTTATCCTTTAAAATTCATAGAGGTAGCGGGCTTCAAGCGTAGTTTAAGCTTTGATACTCTCCGCAGTGTGGGTAAGCTTTTTGAAGGCCTATACGATGCGTGGCAGATTATTAAAAGGGAACAGCCGGACCTGGTTATTGGTACTGGCGGCTATGTTTGCGGGCCCATTGTCTTCATGGCAGCAATGCATGGTATTCCTTGCTGCATTCAGGAGCAGAACGCTATGCCGGGTGTGACCAACAAGATTTTGTCACGCCATGTGCGCAAGGTCTTTCTAGGCTACAGGGAGGCCGGCAAGTATTTCCCGGGAAAGGCGGAGCTTGTCTACACAGGCAACCCTATTCGCACCGAGATTTTGCAGCATGAACGGTTGGCTGCAATCAAAGAGCTGGGGCTGGACCCGGAAAAGAAAACGATTTTAGTGTCCGGTGGCAGTCGTGGTGCTCGCAGCATCAATACGGCCATGCTGGAAGCAGAGCTGGCCCTGTCGGGACGACAGGAGGTGCAGGTGCTTCATGCCACCGGTGATGTAAACTATGAAAAATATATGCAGGAAATCACCAAACGTGGTGGTGTGGGCGAAAATATCATCATCAAGCCCTATCTGCATAATATGCCCGTGGCTTTGGCAGCCGCGGATTTAGCAGTATTCAGAGCAGGCGCAATTGGCCTGGCCGAGCTGATGGCCAAGGGGGTGCCCTCGGTTCTGGTGCCCTATCCTTACGCAACGGCAAACCATCAGGAGTTTAACGCCAGAGCTGTGGAGGCCAAGGGTGCTGCTAAGGTTATTTTAGATAAAGAGCTCAATGGCGAACGTATTTTGGAGGCTATTGAGCATTTACTTGTACATGCTGAGGAATTGGAGAAGATGCAGGCGGCCGCCAAAAGCTTGGGTAAGCCGCAGGCAGCAGAGACCATTGCCGAACAGGCTTTGGCCTTGATCAAAAAATAGGGAGGGTATTCTGTGGCTGAGAACAAGTTAGCGAATCTGCATAATATACACTTTATCGGTATCGGTGGTGCTGGCATGAGCGCTCTGGCCTATGTGCTGCTTAAGCGTGGCTACGATGTGAGCGGCTCTGACTTAAATGCAGGTCACATGTCGGCACATTTGGCAGAGGAGGGGGCCATGGTTTATATGGGCCATGATTCCTGCCAGGTGGATGATGCTGACGCAGTGGTTATTTCCACTGCTATACATGCCAACAATCCGGAGCTGGTAGCAGCCAAGGCCAAGGGACTTCCTGTGCTGCACCGCAGTGATGTGTTGGCAGCCCTTTTAAATAACGCTAAGGGTGTGGCTGTGGCTGGCGCCCATGGCAAAACCACTACCAGCGCCATGATTTCTTGCATTGCCGCTGAAAGTGGCATTGATCCCACCATTGTCATTGGTGGCGAGGTAACAAGCTTGGGTGGCAACGCTCGTAATGGTGCCGGTCCCTATGTGGTGGCTGAGGCTGACGAGAGCGATGGCTCTTTTTTGAAGTTTTATCCCCATTTAGCAGTTGTTACCAATATTGAGGATGACCATCTGGACCACTATGGTACGGAAGAAAATATATATCAGGCCTTTAAACAATTTTTGGGTAATATTACCGAGGGTGGCAAGGCTATTTTATGTGCCGATAACCCTAAGGTGTGCCGTCTGGCCCGCGAAACCGACAAGGCTGTGTTGACCTATGGCATCGAAGGCGAGGCTGCTGACTTTATAGCTAAAAATATTACCTATGGTGTTGATGGCACTACCTATGAACTGTATTATCATAATGAATTATTGACCCAGGTGCATTTGATTGTACCGGGGCGCCATAATGTGCTTAACTCCATGGGTGCTTTTGTAGCTGCTCGGGAAATGGGTATTCCCGTGGACAAGATTTTGGCTTCCCTCAAGCAGTTTGGTGGTGCCAAGCGTCGCTTTGAGACCAAGGGCAAGGTTAATGGCGTATGGATTGTGGACGATTACGCTCACCATCCCACAGAAATCGGCGTTACCCTGAAGGCTGCCCGCCAAACCAAGCCCCAGCGCTTGCTGTGCGTGTTCCAGCCTCATCGCTACACTCGTACACAACTGCTGTTTGACGAGTTTTGCCAAAGCTTTGCTGGTTGTGATGAACTTATTATTGTAGATATTTATGCGGCAGGGGAGGACCCCATCGAGGGGATTTCCAGCGCCAAGCTGGCGGAGGGCATTCAAGCTGCTACCGGACAGAAGGTGCAGTATATTCCTCGCTTATCCAAGGCAGAGGAATATTTGCAGGCCCAGGCCCAGGCTGGTGATTTAATTATGACCATTGGTGCCGGTGATGTTTTCAAAATCGGTGAGGAATTAGTAAGAGAATTGGAGCGTAATGCAAAATGATTACAAAAAATGATGTTATTGCCGTTGTTTTGGGAGGACCTTCTTCTGAAGCTGAGATTTCTCGAGTTACAGGTGGTGCCATTGCCACTGCTCTGCGGGAAAAGGGATATAATGCTAAGGAGGTAGAGCTGGTACCGGACCGGCTGATCACTACCCTGCATGCGATGAATGCTAAGGTCGTTTTTAACGCTGTTCACGGCAAGTACGGTGAGGATGGCCGTTTGCAAAGTATTTTAGAGGCAGCTGGTATTCCTTACACCGGTTGCGGCGTTTTGGCCAGCGCTGTGAGCATGGATAAATCTGCTACCAAGCGCTATCTGCAGTCTGCCGGTATTTCCACTCCTCGCTGCCTAATTATCAACAAGCGTGAGGCAGGGGATGTAGCCACTCTTAAAGCCCACATTTTGGAGGCTTTTGGCCTGCCGGTGGTAATTAAGGCTGCCACCCAGGGCTCCAGCATTGGGGTAGTAATTCCCAAGGAGGCAGAGGAAATTGAGGCAGCGTTAAAGGAAGCCTTCTCTTATTCTGACAATGTACTGGTTGAGGAATGCATTAAGGGTAAGGAATTAACTGTGGCTCTGATGGAGGAAAAGGGTGCGATCAAGCCCCTGCCCGTAATTTGGATTGCTCCTCACAGTGGAGCTTATGATTTCCATTCTAAATATACCAAGGGCGCTACGGATTATCACTGTCCTGCTCCCTTAGGTGAAGAGGTTACTGCCCATGTGCAGAGTTTGGCAGTGTCTGCCTACAAGGTATTGGGACTTAGTGGTGTGGCACGTATTGACATCATGCTGGATGAGCGTGGTCAGGGCTATGTTTTGGAGGCCAACACTGTACCCGGCATGACCGCGACCAGCTTGGTGCCTAAGGCAGCTGCTGCGGTGGGCATCTCCTTCCCAGACCTATGTGAACGAATTTTACTAAGTGCAAAGTAAATAATATAATAATATTTATATCGTTTCGTTCAAAAGAAATTTTAAACGCTTATTTCGTGGGGAACAATCACGAAGCTGCGGTGTCCAATCTGTTCGCAGAAGAATTTAGGTTTTCGAAACTTTGCTTCTATTGTTCTAACCACTCATAAGCTAAAATTTCTATTCACTCCACTATATAAACATTATTATAATGTTAGTTCCTAGCGATTAGAAAGGAGGCGGTGGGATGGAAACTATGCAGGAAAGACTGCGTCAGCACAAAAGGCGTAGGCGCTTGCGCATTCTCGGCCGCCTTATAACTATCGTTCTAGTAGGCTATGGTCTGCACTATGGCTGGAACTACATTCACCAGCCAGGACTAGCCATTGGTACCATCACTATCCATGGCTCCAGCCTACTGACGGAGCAGGAGGCTATAGAGCTGGGAGGCAGCGCTCCCCCCTTCAACTTCTTCAACGTAAGTCGCAGCCGTTTGCTGGACGCCTTGAAGCATGACATTCGCTTTCAAAATCCACGGGTTGATTACCATTGGCCCACCAATTATGAGGTTTATGTGGAGGAGCGGGAGCCGGCCCTATATGTGGCCAACTCCTACCGCAGCTATCTGCAGCTGGACTACAACGGCCTCGTGATGAACGTAACTACGGGCATCCCCGATGCCAAGGCGCCGGTTTTGGCAGGAGCCCAATGTGGTAATGTTTTCCTGGGCGATAAGGTGGATAACCAAAATGTGCTGTGGATTTTGCAGTTTTTACAGCAGCTTAGCGGCGAAGCTAGGGACTGCATCGCCGAAATAGCCATAGACAATCGCCAGGAGGTAAAGCTGCTGATGCGAGGAAGCTTTCCCATCCTGCTAGGTCCCGTAAAGAGTTTGGCTGAAAAAGCCCCGGTCTTTATGACCGTTTTTACAGAGATAAAAAATAAAAATATCCAAGCTGAATATATTGATTTAACCTTTGCTAAACCATACATTAAGCTAATACCTAAAAAGGATAAAAAATGAGGGTGTAAGAATGAAAAAAATATTTGCTATGGATTTGCAGGGCAAAATTTTGATTGCCGTCGTATTCATGGTGTTAGGCTTTATGCTATCCGTACAGTATAAGGTCACGGTACAGCAAAGGTCCATCCGCATGGACAGGGTCGAGGATTTGTCCGAGCGCTTGAAGGCAATGGAAACTGAAAATAAGCACTTGCTGCAGGAAATCAATGATTTGCGCAAAAAGGGTGCTGATAGAACCAGGGACCATGGCTTGGAGCGCTTGCAGCTGCTTGCAGGAACCACCGATGTGGAGGGTGCAGGCATAGAAGTGGTGCTGGATGATAGTAATATCCCCAAAAAGGCCAACGAAAACCCCAATCTTTATATAATTCATGACGAAGACTTGCTACGTGTGCTTAACGAGCTCCGTGCTGCTGGTGCAGAGGCTATTTCCCTTAACGACCAGCGCATTGTAGCCATGAGCGAGGTGCGTTGCGCCGGGCCCACCGTGTCCGTCAACAACGTGCGTAGTGCTCCGCCCTATGTGATTAAAGCTATAGGTGCGCCAAAGACTTTGACCAGCGCGTTGAGATTGCGGGGCGGCGTAGTGGAAACCTTTGAGTGTTGGGGGAGTCAGGTTTAGATTAAAGGTGCGGGTCGGGTGGTCAGTCCTGAGTGGTGGGCAGCGCGCATGGGTGAT
>CAMFZA010000135.1 GCA_946002345.1 uncultured Phascolarctobacterium sp.
GCAAAGTGTTATTACTTTCTTCTTATACAAACGCATCCACATCCTTTCATTTTTATAATACACGTCTATTATAGCACAAAATCAGCACTCTGTAAAATTTTAATGAGTTAATTATTTCCCGCTCCGGTTAATCTTGTTTTTTGTTGCTTTCTTTACACTTTATATGGCGTGCCACCAAATACAAAGGTCGATGCTTGATTTCTTCAAAAATACGACCAATATATTCACCCAAAATGCCGATGCCAACTAACTGAATACCACCTAAAAACAGCACGCTGACAGTCATGGTGGCCCAGCCGGGAACAGCATCATCTATAACAAATTTTACGTAGAAAACATGTCCCAAAAGTAGTAGGCTGCAGATGCCAAACACTAAACCGATATAAAAAGCCCAACGCAGGGGCAGATTGGAAAAGGCAGTGATACCATCCAAAGCAAAATGCAGCATTTTATGCAGATTAAACTTGGAATGTCCGGCAAAACGCGGCGGTGCCACAAATTCCAGCACAGCCACATTAAAGCCCAAGGTAGTTATCAGACCGCGAATAAAGCGAGCGCGCTCCCGATATTGCTTAAAGGCATCCACAGCAATCCTGTCCATCAGGCGAAAATCACTGCCACCAGGAGTTATTTCCACCTTGGACAAGGCGTTAATAAGCTTATAATACACGCTGGAGGTAAGGTTCTTGAAGAAGCCCGCATCCTCGGTAGCCATGCGCTTGGTCTGCACAATTTCATTGCCAGCCTCCCAAAGGCGCAGCATTTGCGGTATCAGCTCAGGGGGATGCTGTAAATCACCATCCATGGTAATTACTGCATCCCCATCGGCATTGTCCAGGCCACAGGTCAGTGCCATTTGGTGCCCGTAGTTACGACTTAAAAGATAGGCCTCTACATGAGCATCCTCCTTAGAGAGCTCATTTAAGATTGCTCTACTTTTATCCTTAGAGCCATCATCCACAAAGACAAGGCTATAGTCATAGTTTTCAGACTGCATCACGGCAGTAGCACGCTTATAAAACTCACGTAAATTGTCTTCCTCATTAAAAACGGGAACAACTAAGGATACTTTTTTCACTGTTTCACCAACATTCTTTAAAAAAAGGCTGCCCGAAGGCAGCCGCATTTACGTTTGAGTACTCAATAAGCCGAGTTCTGTTCCGCCAAGCGGTGACAACCATTTATCTAGACTTACAGTTACCTGCAAGCTCAAGCGACGCAACCCGGGAGGCTCAGCGGGCCGCTTCATCCCTCCCCTATTTGGTCTTGCTCCGGATGGGGTTTACCTAGCCAGCCTGTTACCAGACTGCTGGTGCGCTCTTACCGCACCGTTCCACCCTTACCTGCCGTAGCAGGCGGTACACATTTCTGTGGCACTATCCCTAAGATCACTCTCGCCGGACGTTATCCGGCATCCGGCCCGATGGAGCTCGGACTTTCCTCATCTGGCTCGAAGCCAGCCGCGGTCGTCTTTCGTACTCAACATATAATTTTAACACAGTTATTTTGCTGCGTCAATAACTTCGACCTGCAAAATATTCTACTATTTCCCACTTAAACCAAGCTTAATCAAGCATCGAAAAGGCGGATTATTTCCCACAAAAAGGGCCTGTTACTTTCGTAACAGGCCCTAGAATTATTAAGCTTTCAACTTGCTGCCAATAATTATGCTTCCTTGCGTTCAGCGATAATCTTTTCAGCCATCTTAGCAGGAACATCTTCGTAGTGGTCAAACTTCATTTCGAAGGTACCTTGGCCTTGGGTAATAGCGCGCAGGTCAACTGCATACTCGGTGATTTCTGCATAGGGAACCTGTGCAGTTACAACGCTCATACCCTCTTCTACGGACTGCATGCCCAGAATACGGCCGCGTTTTTGGTTCAAATCGCCAATAACGTCACCCATCATACCATCGGAGCAGGTTACATTCAGAGTGTAAATGGGCTCCAGCAGAACAGGCTTACATTGCTCCATAGCCTTCTTGAAGGCGATATTGGAAGCGGTCTTAAAGGCCATTTCAGAGGAGTCAACCGGATGGTAGGAGCCATCCAGCAGGGTAATACGCATATCAACTACAGGATAGCCAGCCAAAATGCCCTTATCCATAGCTTCGCGCATGCCCTTTTCTACGGCAGGAATGTATTGACGAGGCACAGAGCCGCCGAAAATCTTATCAACGAACTCGAAGCCACCTCCAGGAGGCAGGGGCTCCATGTTAATAACAACATGACCATATTGGCCGTGACCACCGGATTGCTTTTTGTGCTTACCTTCAACCTCGGCGCTACCACGAATGGTTTCACGATATTCGATAATAGGAGCCTTCAGCTGTGCTTCTACACCGAATTTACGTTGCATACGTTCCATAATAATTTCGATATGCTGATCGCCCATGCCGCTAATCAAGGTTTCCTTGGTCACAGGATTCTTAGTTACGATAATGGTGGGATCCTCATCCATCAGACGGGTCAGAGCGGACATAATCTTGTCCTCGTCACCCTTCTTCTTCGGATAAATAGCTCTGGTGTACATGGGCAGTGGGAACTCGATAACAGGGAATTCAACCTCAGAGTTCTTGTCGCACAGAGTATCGCCAGTAGCGGTGTATTGCAGCTTAGCAACAACGCCAATATCACCTGCAACAACAGCCTGCTGGGGGAATTGGGACTGGCCGCGCAAGGTGTAGCCATTACCAATCCGCGCTACCTGCTCACGACGGGAATTGTAAACCATGCTGTCGGCCTTGATGGAGCCGGAGAAAACACGGAAGAAGCTCAAACGGCCTACGAACGGGTCGGAGGTAGTCTTGAATACCAAGGCAGCCATAGGAGCGTTGGCGTCGCGGATTTCTTCCTCACCAGTAGCCTTATCCATAACAACGAAGTCGTTCAGAATTGCCGGATAAGTGAAGTCAACTATAGCGTTCATCAAACGGCCCAAGCCGATATCCTTATAAGCACTGCCGCACAGCATCGGATAAATGATGGCTTGGCGAATACCCTTAATCAGGCATTTCATGATTTCTTCATCGCTGATGGGTTCGCCTTCCAGATAACGCATCATGCAATCGTCATCAGCTTCAACGGCTGCTTCAATCATCTTTTCACGAGCTTCTTCAGCAGCCTCTTTATATTCATCAGGAATTTCAATTTCATCGGAGCCGTTACCGTTAGCACGGTATGCCTTCATCTTGTACAAATCGATAATACCTTGGAAATTATCTTCCTTGCCCAGAGGCAGTTGCAGCGGCAGCACGTGCTTACCAAATTTGCCGCGCAGATTATCTAAAATGCTGTCAAAATCAGCATTTTCACGATCCATCTTGTTTACGAAAATAATGCGGGGCAGACCAGCCTCTTCAGCCAGCTTCCAGCATTGCTCGGTGCCAACCTGAACACCGCTGGTTGCGCACACAACAATCAAAGCACTGTCCACTGCTCTGAAGGCACCCTTCACCTCGGCCACAAAGTCAGCGAAGCCCGGAGTGTCGATGAAGTTAATTTTGGTGTCGCGCCATTCAACGGGAGCCAAGGTTGCGTTTACGGAAACCTTACGTTTAATTTCTTCCGGCTCATAGTCAGTGGTGGTAGCACCGTCTTCAACCTTGCACATTCTGTTGATAGCACCGCTACGATACAACAGAGCTTCGGTAACAGACGTGGTTCCTGCTCCACCATGACCCACAATGGCCACGTTTCTAATTTTATCGCCAGTATATTCTTTCATAATAAATCCCCCTTTATTACAGGCAATTTTTTGATGTATACATTTTCGCTTAAATAACTGATTTTTCCTGCTTTAACGGCAAATAATTGTCTTTATTTTTTTATAACAGCGCAAAATGTAAAGTAGTTAACACTTTTACGCTTTACCAAAGCCAGTATGGGTAATAGTTTGGAGCAAGACTCCTGCCTCTGCTTAAAGCAGAGAAGCTCTTACACGTAAAAACTTAGCTACCTCGCCCCCAATATCTGTTGCAGCCAAAATCCCGCTGATAATTGCCGCTCCATTAGCACCGGTAGCCAAAACCTGGCCATAGTTAGTAGCCTTGACGCCACCAATGCCGACTATGGGAAGGCTCACAGCCTGCCGAATGCTCCGCAGCCGTTCCAGTCCCAGTGTGCCTACTCCCGCCGTGGTAGCGGTGCCAAAAACGGCGCCACAGCCCAGATAATCGGCTCCGGCAGCTGCTGCCTCCCGTGCTTCCTCCGGATTGTGGGCAGAAACGCCAATGATAAAATCATCGCCAACCAAATTGCGCACAACTCTGCAGGGCAAATCGTCCTGGCCCACGTGCACACCGGCTGCGCCCACAGCCAAGGCCACATCCACCCTGTCGTTGATAATTAGGGGCACATGGTACCTATCGCAAAGCTCCTTGAGGGCCAAGGCCTCCTGATACATTGCTCCCCCATCCTTATACTTGGAGCGATATTGGAGAAGGGTTACCCCTGCACCCAAGGCCTCCTCCACACAGGCCAACAACGGACGCCCCTGCAAGCAGGCATCGTCGGTGAGCAGATAGATGCTATAATCAATTTTTTCCTTAGCAAACCTCTTAGTAGTATCCATAGCTTAAGAAACCTTTTCCTCAGGCTTGATGTTCACCAAATTCCATTTGGTGGTTACATGATAGACGCAGTCCAACAGGCGCACCTTAAACATGCCAGGCCCATCCTTCTTTTCCAAGAAGTTAGCTGCCAGCTCCGCACTTTGACCCATAATGACCACACCCAAGGCTGCTGCCACCATCATATCCTTGGTTACTGCTGCACAGCAGGCCACCAAGGTGCTGGTCATACAGCCACTACCGGTAATATCCTGCAGCAGGGGATGACCATTATTGAGAACCACAGCCTGCTTGCCATTGGAAATATTGTCAATGGCACCGGTAAGAGCAAAGACGCAGTTGAATTTTTTTGCAGCCTCCTTAGCAACCTTTAGGGCTACGCCTTCTTCCGTATCGCCTTCTAAATTATCCACTCCGTGACCGCCGGTGCTACCTGTTAACAGGGCGTTGCATTCACTAAAATTACCGCGCACAATATCAATATAACCCTTGTTCAAAAGCTGCAGTGCAAAGTTCAAACGCATTTTAGAGGCCATCACCCCCACCGGATCCAAAACTACAGGGATGCCCTTCCTTTTAGCCACGGCCACAGCACGCTCCATGGCAATTTGCTTATTGAAACTAATGGTGCCTAAATTTAAAACTAAAGCGTCCGCTCCAGCAGTAATCTCTTCTACCTCCTCGGGCTCGTCAGCCATGACAGGCGAGGCGCCGGCAGCCAAAGCCACATCGGCACAGCTTTCCGCTGTAACATAGTTGGTAATCGCGTGTACTACAGGCTTTTTTTGGCGCAAGCGCTCCACC
>CAMFZA010000136.1 GCA_946002345.1 uncultured Phascolarctobacterium sp.
GTGTAATTTTTTAGCATATGCTCGCTTTCCCCGTTCAAATCAGCCTGATCCACCTTTATCTCCCCTTGTACTAAATAGCATTCAGCGGGCAGCTTATCCCCAGCCTCCAGAATGACTGCATCGCCAACTACAACCTCTTCCACAGGAATGCTAGTGGGCTCATCATCACGCCACACCTTACAGCTACTGCGACTGGCTTCTTCCTGTAAGCTTTGAAAGGCATTTTCATTACTATATTCCGACCAGGTGGATACTATGACAGCTAGTAATATGGCTATCAAAATTCCCATTGTTTCCACCCAATCTGCCTGCCCCATATAGGCAAAGAGCATATTAATGGCCAGTGCTACCAACAATACTCTAATCATGGGGTCCTGCATATTTTCCCAGAGCTTGCTTGCAAAGCCTTGTCGCTTCGGCCTGGTTAATATGTTGCGGCCATAAAGCTTTTTGCTAACTGCTACTTCCTGTGTCTTTAGTCCGTATTTTTCCATTATAATGCCTCCTTTCAGCATTACCTGGCTAAATAAAAAAGGCGAGGCAATGCTGCAAAAAATATATTTGCAACAAAGTCTCGCCATTTACTCACATTACCGGACCAAAACCTGTGCTCGGTCGTACTGACGGCAATGCAAACACGGCAGCCATATAGCTTCCGTGCCAGCTACTCCCTTTATCTGTCTTGATGAATTAGTTGGACCAAACGGTCTTCATCAGCTTGGGATATTCTTCATTCAGATGCTTCAAAACAACATCAATTACTGCATGCACCAACTCGGGCATAAACTCCTCGTCAGTGGTGGGAATGCAGCTTTCAATAACGATATCACCATTTTCGTTAGCATAATATTTGAAAACCTTGTAGTTTTCGTTCAAGCTGTTCATGTGTTCCATAACCGCAGCCTTGTTGGATTCCTTCACCAGGCCTGCACCAACGCGCACCTGCAGCATTACATAAATGCTATCATCAATTACCAGCATGGTGGGTAGATTTTGACCGCCTACCTCCATAGCGCTACGATAAACCACCGGATGCATATCCCCATCAATTTCCTGCATTTGGAAAACGTTGATATTTCTTTCATTAATAAAATTGGTAAATTTTGTTGCCTTAAGATTCATCATAAGACCTCTCTTTCACTTTGCTTGCTTCTATTATACACTATCCAATTGTTTTTTCACAGAGTAAATACTTACTAAAGCGTGAATTAAAAGTAACTTTTCCTTGCTTTTACAATCTGCTAAAAGCAAGCGATAGCTCTACTTAGCCTTTTTAGTCAGCGCAGTGACTTTCGTCATGCTCTTCCTCTAACAGGCTCTGGGCGAAGTCAAAGCCAAACTGCTCAGCAGACTCCAGATTATTTGGTTGAGGCGTCCATTTGCAGGTAAAGCCCGGCAAAATATCCTTGCTAAATTTACCAAGCATTTCTTCCATATCCTTTTGAGCACCACCAGCCCAGCCAAAGGTACCAAAGGCAGCAGTTTTTTTGCCAGTGGGTGCCAAGCCCTTAAGATAGGTCAGGAAGGAGCCCATACTGGGCATCATGCTGCTATTTAAGGTAGGAGAACCAACCAATAGTCCGGAGCAGGTAAATACCTCAGCAGCAACAGTACTATTTGTCGTAGCACTCAGCTTGAAAACCTTTACCTCCACGCCAGCCTTTTGAATACCTCTTGCAATAGCACGCGCCAGCTTTTCACTACCGCCCCACATGCTGTCATAAGCAATAACAATACTACCATCGCACACACCTTGACCCCATTTGCTGTAGCATTCTACGATCTTAGCGATATTTTTACGCCATACTACGCCATGGCTAGGTGCAATCATTTGAATATCCAAGCCGCCCACCTTAGCAATAGCTTTGCCAATTAGCTTAGCATAGGGCCACAGGATATTAGCAAAATATTTGCGTGCCTCATAGAAAAGATCAGCCTCATCCACCTGGTCATCATAACGCTTGCTGGTAGCATAATGCTGGCCAAAGGCGTCATTGGAGAAAAGGATTTTATCCTCTACACTGTACGTAGACATGCTATCAGGCCAGTGCAGCATGGTCATCATGGCAAAAGCAAGATTACGCTTACCAATGTTCAACGTAGCACCATCCTTTACTACTTCAAAGTCAAAGATGTCACCATAATGCTGAATGGCCTCGTTTTTGCCAACCATGGATATAATGAACTTGGCGTTGGGACAAGCCTTTGCCAAAGCAGGCATAGCACCGCTATGGTCAGGCTCCACATGATTAATAATAATATAATCAATGCTTTCCAGAGGAGTTACCTTGCTAATATTGCTCAAAAGCTCCTCTGCAAAGGGAGCCTTTACTGTATCAATCAAGGTAATTTTTTCATCCATGATCAAGTAGGAATTATAGGTAGCGCCTCTTTCTGTCTTGTAGCCATGAAAATCACGCACAGCCCAATCCTGGACGCCAACATCGTAAATATTAGGTGCGATTTGTAAAGGTAGCATAGGTGTTCCTCCTTAAAGCTTTTCTAAATGTACGCTATGTGCGTTTTTATCCAAACGAAGTACCAGCTTGTGAAATTGATTTAAGGTACTACGATGTCCAACACTAACAACAGTGGTATTTGCTAATCTTTCTGCTAGGAGACGATACATCTCCGCTTCAGTTTCTTCATCAAGGGCAGAGGTTGCTTCATCCAAAAATAGCCAAGCTGGCTCTTGATTATGCGCTCGCACAAAAGCCAAGCGTTGCTGTTCACCAACGGATAAAACATGGCTCCAATCAGCAACCACATCTAGCTTATCTACCAAGTAACCTATTCGACAGATATCTAATAAATATTTTAGTTCTTCGTCACTTAACGCCTTTGTACCGGGATACAGTAAAGCATCTCTTAAAGAACCCAAAGGAATATAGGGCTTCTGAGGAATGAACATTAACTCTTCTGTCTTGGGCATATTGATCTTTCCTTCTACAAAGGGCCATATGCCTGCAATTGCACGCAGCAGAGTGCTTTTGCCACTACCACTGATACCTTTAATCAGTACATTGCTGCCTGGATGCAGCGTAAAACTGATATTACTTAATAGTGGTGAACCATCAGGCAAATTTACCTGCATTTGTTCTGCGCTGACCGCAGTAGAAGTAGCAAAACGCTCCAAATGAAAACGTTCAGCTCCATCAGAGACCTCCTGCATATGTCTGCCAAAATAAGTCAAACGCATAACAACGGCCTGCCATTGTGCTAAGCTGGAGTACATATCTACAAAATAGGATAGCGAATCCTGTACACGCCCAAAGGCACTAGCTACCTGCATCAGGCTACCCAAGGTAAATTCCTTGCTCAGATAACGATTCATCGCGGCCACAAATGGAAATATGATAGCAATTTGGCTATAGCCAGAGTTTAGCCAAACAAGCTGCTTTTGTTTATTAACGAGTTTCCAAAAGTTATCTATTAGCAGCTTAAAGCGCTCCTTAAATACCATTCCTTCCTGGGCCTCGCCTCGATAAAAGGCTACGTTTTCTGCACTTTCACGCAGGCGAATCATGGCGAAGCGAAAATCTGCCTCGTAGCGTTGTTGGACAAAGTTCAAGCGCACCAGCTTGCGCCCCACCAAATGAGTTACATATGTACCAGCTATCGAATAGAGCAAGGATGCCCAAAAAAGATAGCCATCGATGGAAATTTTATGCCCCATGAGGGTAAATTCTAGCGGGCCAGACATACTGTAAAGAATCACGACAAAAGAAGCAAAGGTACAGAAGGACTTTATAATGCCTACTGTAAAGCCTAAAGTCATTTCTACAAAAAGACGTACATCCTCTGAAATACGTTGGTCAGGGTTATCTATATCCTAACAAAACATATAAAGAATGTAGTAGCTTTTGTATTACAGCCATGTCACCAAAAAGCGAGCCGTAAGCCATTTACGCCAATTAATAATTAAGCATTGCTGAAGATAATAGGAATAAACGGCCAAAATTATATAGACTGCCGCTAGGCCGGAGAAAACATATAATTCATGAAAAATAGTGTCAGTAGCATAGTTCTGTAAGGCATTATAAAAACGATTATTCCATTGATTCAGCAACACTAACATATAGACAACACCTAATGTTAAGGCTATGATGCATCCTAGAAGAAAAAACGCTTTTTTCTTTTCCTCAGACTGCCAATAGCTTTTAGTTAGGTACCACACATCTTTAAAAAATTGCTTAGAAATCGTAAAATTCTGCACGAAGAGTCTACTTCCTTTACTAATACTTAGTTTACTTCTTAATTATACAACATAGAAGACCAAAATAGTAGATTTTCTCTTTCTTTTCACCTATATTTTTCTTATGCACTCAATTGCTCTATAGTCTACCTCCTTACCTGTCTTATTCAAAGCGTAAAAAAGAGCCCACCTCAAGGTGAGCTCTTTAATAGCTAAATAATGAAATTATTTAACAGGACCGATCATAGCCAGCATGGTACCAGCAGCTACTGCAGTACCGATAACGCCTGCTACGTTGGGGCCCATAGCGTGCATCAGCAGGAAGTTAGCAGGGTTGCATTTTTGACCAACTTTTTGAGATACACGAGCAGCCATAGGAACTGCGGATACGCCTGCAGAACCAATCAAGGGGTTGGTTTGGCCGCCATCCAGTTTGCACATCAGGGTACCGAAAATAGCGCCCATTGCAGTACCAGCAATGAATGCTACCAGGCCCAAGCAGATGATCAGGATGGTTTGATAGTTCAAGAAGGATTCAGCGGACATGGTGCAGCCAGTACCGGTAGCCAGCATGATGGTTACAATGTTCATCATAGCGTTTTGTGCGGTATCGGACAGACGATCCAAGCAGCCTGCTTCTTTGAACAGGTTACCAAGCATCAGCATACCAATCAATGCGGTTACGGAAGGTAACAGCAGGGAAATGACGATGGTGCACATAATCGGGAAAGCAATTTTCTCGAAATGAGAAACAGGACGCAATTGCTTCATAACAATTTTGCGGTCATGTTCAGTGGTGCACAGCATCATGATAGGAGGCTGAATCAAAGGAACCAAAGACATGTAGGAATAAGCAGCTACAGCGATAGCGCCCAACAGCTGGGGAGCCATCTTAGCAGCCAGATAAATGGAGGTAGGACCATCGGCACCACCAATGATACCAATAGCAGCAGCCTCTTGAACGGTAAAGCCCAGCAGCATAGCACCCAGCAAAGCGATGAATACGCCAGCCTGAGCAGCAGCGCCTAAGAGCAAGGTTTTGGGGTTAGCCAGCAGAGGACCAAAGTCGGTCATTGCGCCTACGCCCAAGAAAATCAGCGGCGGGAATACTTCGTGGTGAATGCCGTATGCGATTACGGACATAACGCCAGGTTGTT
>CAMFZA010000137.1 GCA_946002345.1 uncultured Phascolarctobacterium sp.
TTATTAACTGAAAAATGTAAGTATCAATAAATTGCATTCAGTTATGTTGTCTGACAAAGGCTATCTGCATCCATCCATTACAAAGGATTTGGTTGCTGTGTTAAACCATGGTAACCAGAAAGCCATCGAATATAGCATAGCTGAATATGAATTCGATGCACAACAAGGCATAATAACAAATATATACCCAAATTAACCTATCCATTCTAGACTCGTATTGTTCCCGCTGGCTCCAAACCGGCGGGTTGTTTTTTTGCTTAATGTATTGTTGAAGCTCTCTTGGTGCTAAGCTTCATGTGCGCAACTTTTTTTCCATGATATTTAAGTAAGCTAAGAGTATAATAAAACCACTTTCCTCACTGATTCTGCCTTGCTAGATGCTAAATTTTATTCACAAAAATTAGGGCATACAATATGGTATTATAATCACATACCAAAAAACATAGCAATGTGTACTGCTCCTTGACAACTTAATACAATCTTTGAACTCTTTTTCCAGCATTTTTTAGTCACATTACACACGGAGGATACCTACTATGCTATTTTACCAAGTTCAAGTTACCAGCCAACAAATAATAACCTCCCTTCCTTTTTATACCCAAGACCTTGCAGACTTCTATTCTAAGGAACACCCTGTGAAAGCTTTAAACGACTACATGGAAGATCCCTTGGATAATTATGCCAATAAATACAATGGCTACCATCTAAAGCCCATTATACATTCTATTGAAGATCAAAAATTTACTTTGCTTGCTTACTGCAAATACGAAATCAACAGCGGGCATGACCTTGCTGATTACATAAAGAAGGCTTTCAGGAAGATTTTTGAGATGGAGCTTGCTATTGATAGCCTAGAGGAGCTTACCATCCACGAATTTTTGCACAGAATGTCCAGACGCGAAAAGTGTGGCATTAGGCATGTGTACCTCGAATATAACAATAATAGATTGAATTTTGACTACATCTCTGAAAAAAATGAGAGCTTCTGGGAATTTCTTTACCCTGCCTTGGATAAAGAAACAATTCGCGCCAAGGCCAAGGCTTTATTGCCTGACGCTAGTCTCTTGGAGGAAATTGAGCGTATTTTAAACCAGGACAGGGGCAAATTTTACGGTGTTCCTGTTCATTATAGAATCACTGCCGGTTCAACCAAAAGTGCGCAAGCCATGGTTGAAGTTTTAGTGCAGGCTTTGATGTGCAGTCATCGTTTAGCGACTAGTAGAACCAGTTATGTAAATCTGCCATGTTATCAGGCGAATTGTCCTCGTTCTGACTTACATGATATGATAGCCAATAATTATGGTGCAGTAACAGTGGTAGAATTGGGTTCGCCATTGGATAGTGGCAAACTTTTCTTGCCCCGTAGACAGGATGCAACCCAATTGATCTTAAGCCCCTTGAGACTCTACAAGCGCTATTCCCAAATGATTTTTGTAGAAATCATTGGCAATCAAGATGGCCTAAAAAGCTGCTTTGAAAGCATTAATAAGGAAGTTACTTTGGTAGAAATTAAAGAGGGTACTGGTAGTAAACAAGCTGCTGAGAAGCTGCTCAAAAACATCGTAGAGCAATCAGATGTGAAAGAGTATGTGGACTATGACGCATTAAGGAACATTGTTTTTGCTGATGCAGCCACCTGCTACAATACCTCCACTATTTATGAAAGATGGCAGGAATATGCTGATAGCGCACTTGTCAACGCACTCTATTCTGAATATAAGCCTTTACTAACTACTAAAATCCGCCATGAGAAAGAGATTGTTGAGCAGGAGGCCCCATTTACGAAATTCAACAATATGATTGGTCTGGATTCCGTAAAGCAAACAGCAAAAAAGCTTATTGCTACCTTCAAGGTGCAAAAACAACGTCAAAGCCTAGGCCTTGATAAAATGGGCTTTTCTAGGCATATGCTGTTTACGGGTAACCCAGGTACTGCCAAAACCACCGTTGCCCGTCTGCTGGCTCAAATTTTTGCCAAAGAGGGTATTACCGCTACCCCTACCTTTATCGAATGTGGTCGTGCTGATATAGTTAGTGAATATGTTGGCCACACAGCAATCAAAGTAAAGAGTGTTTTTAAAAGAGCTAAGGGTGGTGTGCTTTTCATCGACGAGGCTTACTCCCTAGTGGATGGCTATCGCGGTCATTATGGTGATGAAGCCATCAATACCATCGTTCAAGAGATGGAAAACGACCGTGAGGACACCATTGTTATTTTTGCAGGCTATCCAAAGCCAATGCAACGTTTCTTGGATGCTAATGAAGGCCTACGCAGCCGCATCGGCTTTCAGCTGGAGTTTCCTGATTACAATGCCCAAGAGCTGCTAGCTATTCTAGAGCTCATGCTCAAGGAAAGGGCCTATAGTCTTAGCGACGGTGCTAAAGCCAAAGCTATTGATATTTTTGAGCAGGCTGCTAAACAAAGCGACTTCGGCAATGGACGCTTTGTGCGTAATCTTCTGGAGCAAATGATTATGCAGCAATCCCTGCGCATTTATGATGAGGACAGTGATATAAGCTGGGACAAGGACAGCATCAGTATGCTTACTGCAGCCGATATTCCCAGTGATATACTGCCTAATTCTCAAAATAAAGAAACTAAATCCATTGGTTTTCACTGCGCCTAATTTTTAAAGGTAAATCCTTTTATTAGATATTTAGATAGAGTATGTGGATGGGAGGAATGCATATGGTAGAGATTTTCTTTCACAAAGAACCCGAACGCATCGGTGGCGGCATCACCGAAATCAAATACAATAATCATCGCCTGATTATTGATATGGGGGCTGAGCTACAATTTGAGCCCTTCGGCCGTGCCTTTCCTGAAGACATGAACGAGCTTAACCCACAAATTTCCGGCGTAACCAGCGGCGTACCTGACTGTGACGGGGTCCTTATTTCTCACTATCACGAGGACCACATCGGCCTTTTACGCTATTTGTTACCGGATGTTCCAGTATATATGACTAAGGTCTGCCGTGATATCAGCCTTGCCATCAAAAACAGGCTCAAAAACGCCGGGCATATTGATCCCAGTGACAACAGCATATCCTGCCTTGAAAGAGCTCATGTCTTTACTCTAACCGATTTTGGACGTGATATAGAAATTGGTCCCTTCATCGTGCGCCCCTTGCGTGTAGACCACTCCGCCTTTGATGCCCTAGCCTATCTAATTACCGTAGGCGGCAAGCGAATCTTTTTTACCGGCGATTTTCGCAGCCACGGCTACACAGGCAAAAAATTCTTCCAGCTCCTAAACTATTATGTTGGCAAGGTAGATGTTCTCCTTATCGAAGGAACCATGCTTGGCCGCGAAGATAAGGAGTTTAGCGAATGGGAGCTTTCTAGAAAAATGCAGGAAGTATGCGCTAAATATAAATACGTCCTTTACCTTGGTTCCTCCACCAATATAGACAGCCTTTTTAGCATCAGCAACGCTGCTTATTATACAGATAAAAAGCTTTGCCTTGATACTTACCAAAAGGATATCCTGCAGATTGTAGCTGAGAACAGCAGCTCTGAGTTTTATAAGAAGGATTTCGAGAACACTGATTTCCACAAAAACGGTCTTGTCATTGCCATGCGTATGAGCCAATTAGGTTTTGCAAAAAAATTTTACGAAAAATATGGCAACGAAAGCGCTATTATTTATTCCCTGTGGGAGGGATATGTGGAGCGCGACGACGAACTCAAGGCTCTAAGTAAGCTATGGGGCGACCGGTTTATCCCCTTGCATAGCGGCGGCCACGCCAGCATCGATACCTTAGAGCGTACTCTTTCAATCTGCGCGGATGAACGCACCACTATTATTCCTATGCATGTAAATGCCGTGGAAGATTTTCGCAAACTCTCTACCGTAGGCAATGTAGTAGCCATGCACAAGGGATGGAGCTTAGAAATATAATTTTTACCCCAATACCATTGGGGTATTTTTATTATATACTAATACTGAATAAGCTTTTAAAATACATCTGCTTGAAATCGCAGAAGTTTTCAGTTATACTTGTGTCATAAAGTTTTAATATATCTCTTTCATTGTTTATAAAAGGTGGTGCTATAATGCTTGATAAAGCTGACAAAAAAGCTATTATGCTGTGCATTCTAAAAACCTTAGAAATCCACACTGATGCCGAACATCCCTTAACTCATGAGCAAATCGCCCAAAGGTTAGAAAAGGACTTTGGATTAGATAAGCCCAGTCGCAACACTATTGCCAACCATATCAATATTTTGCGAGATGGTCTAGATTATGATATTAGGTATGGAGCAGGCAATAAAGGCGTTTATTTAGTGGATAGAATTTTACCAGCCATACATTTAAAGGCATTGATAAGCCAATTGGCCACCGCTAAATCCTTACCCAGCGAAAACGCTCAAAATCTTATTAAAGCATTGGAATCCTTACATAACAAGCATTTTCGTGGTCTCAAAAATACCAGCTCTGTTAAAAACTATATTCACCAACGCAACGAACAATTCTTCAACAATCTAGAGATTATTGATACTGCCATAAATAAAGGACTTCAAATTAGCTGTACCTATAACGATATTGGTCTTAAGGGTGAATTAGTACCTCGTAAGCAGGGAGATAAAAAACTTATCTATATACTTCATCCTTACGAAATGGCTTGTGTGGATGGCTTCTATTATCTCATTGCTAGTGCTTTTGATTACAATGAGCTAAGGCATTTTCGTATTGACCACATTACAGAAATCATGCCTTTGGAAAATCAGAAACGTATCCCCCTAGAGAAAATCACGGGGTACAGCGGATGTATATCTTTTGACTTACCCAAATATGTGCGTGAGCATGTGCTTATGTTTAATGGTAAAATTGAACGCATCACTTTTATTGCTGACCGATATATTCTCAATTATGTGTGGGATGTTTTTGGAGATAGAGCTCAAATTAAAGCTGTTAAAAATAATCCAAAACAGATTGAATTTACAGTGCACACAACAGCTGAGGCTGCTAAAATTTTTGCTAAACAGTACTGCACTAGTTGCCAACTTATTTCGCCTGAGCAAATCCGCAGAGAACTCTCTTTAGAATTTAATAACGTTGCGGAAAAGTATAAATAAATTCGATTCGTTGTAATAGAACTCACCAAGCCGACTATTATTTCTTTAAATAGAGATAATGTTTATAATAATACAACTTCTAATGTTTTACAATCAAATTGATAAAAAGAAAACCTCTCTTACACAAAATGTTAAAGAGAGGTTTTAACTGTCTCATGTAAAGTTGTCAATTAACAATCT
>CAMFZA010000138.1 GCA_946002345.1 uncultured Phascolarctobacterium sp.
CCCCCCCGCGGGGGGCGCCGAGGGGGCGTGCCGGATTTGCGTGATCATTGGTTGGCCCCTATGCCGCGCCGCGTCAGAAGCGCGCACACCTTGGCCTTATCCGTTGTCAGCCGCGGCTTTTTCTTAGCTAGTGCCGGGAAAATGCAGGAGGAGTGGCTGCTTAGGGAAAGGCTGTGCTGCTTGTGCTTTTTGGGATTTACCCTAGCTGTTGTGGCAAGCAAAATCATCTATTTATTAAGTGAGCATGGCTTTTATTTTGGCTTTTTCCGTATTGTGTATGATTGGACGGTTCTTTATCTATGAGTAAGTTAAAAGGATATTTAGCCTTAATTATATTAGTCATATCTTGGGTTGCTCTGTATTGGCTTACAGGCAGTCGTACCCCTTGGCAAAGCTTTACCGCTGGAGCTGGCGAAAGAGGTATAAGCATTCATTTGGGTGATATTCCGATCCAAAACTATGACCGTATGGGCTTTACTAAGGCTGTAGTGTGCTATTCCAAAGCCGAACAGGGCTGGGTCGTGGGAACGGAGCGAGGCGAACTGTTTCTCTTTGATGCTACCGGCAGACAGCTGTGGAAGCGCACCTTGGGTATAGGCAAGCTTGTATCCCTGTGCATGAGCAATGCTGGGGACATAGCTTTAGTAGGAGAGCAAAGCCCGGAAGGTAAGCTCTATGCCATCAACACTCATACTGGTGACATCCTGTGGCAGCATAAAAGTGCAGACTATATTGGTAGCGATCCAAGTCAACGTTCCTACCCATCGGTAGTGCATATTGTGGTGGATAAAAATGATAATGTATATGCCAATAGCTATCGCTTTTTGATGACTAAGGATGGGGGTAGGGCGTATAATGCACGTATGCTGGCTGTGGATAGGCAAGGAAGAATGCTGTGGCAATTTCCCCAACAAGAAGCTATGGATAGCTGGATTAATTGGTGCGATGTCAACGATATGAATGGCAGGGTAGTCATATCCACCTCCGCCTATGATTATCGCAGTGATATGCACTACAAGGATACGTTATACTTTATTGACAAAAACAACGGTACTACTCTAGGCTCTACTTTTGTACCACCAGTAGCACCCTTTGATAATACGGTGATGCGTGGTAGTCCCAATTTTAGTCGTGATGGCAAATATTTGGTTGCAGCCTGTAGCGATGGTAGAGGGTTTCTTTTTGATGACAAGGGAAAAATTCTTTGGGAACGCTTCGTTTCCAAGCCTACACAGGTGGATGAAGCTTGGATTAATGCTAGCGGACGCGATGGGTATATTACTGATTACGGTGTAATCTTTAGCACTATTAATACCTATAACCGTGAAAATTGGCAGCTGCCAACACCAGTAGAGCATCCTAGCTGCAATAGTATTTTTGTTTTTTCCTTGGATGGCAAATATCGCTATCAGTTTAGGGCTGAAGGCACCATGGAGGAGCTGGCCTTTGCGGGTAAATATGTTGCCTGCGCGGTAGGTCGCAATGTAAGAACTCACAATTATCAAGCTCATGGTGGCTTGGTAGTAGATTTGCGTACAGGCAAGCAGGTAGATTATTTCCCCACAGAAGGACCATGTCAGGCCATTGCAATTAGTGATGACGGCAAGCAAGTAGCTGGTGTTGAAGCACCTGCCGTAACACCCAAGGGTAAAATTATCGGAGCCTATAGGCTGCATATTTGGCAAAGAAGGGAAGATTAGGTTATGAATAAACTGGCCAAGTATTTGCATTATTATAAGCCCTATAAATGGATTTTGCTTGGCGTTATGGTTGGCTCCTGCATGGCGGCAGCTCTAGATTTATTGTTTCCCATATTGGTACGCAAAATGCTCGATGATGCTATACCTCAGGGGAAGCTGGATGTACTGCTACAGGGAGCAGGTATGCTTTTATGCTTATATATAATCAATTTTTGCTTGCTATTTGCCATAAATTATTACGGGCATATAATGAGCATGGGCATTGAAAATGATATGCGCCGTGATTTATTCAAGCATATCGAGTCCCTATCCTTTCGCTTTTTTGATAATACACGTACTGGCCAGCTTTTGAGCCGCATAACCAGTGATATTGTGGAAATCAGCGAGCTCACCTTTCGGGGACCCAATGATGTATTTGTGTGTGGTATATCCATGCTGGGAACAATTGCTATGATGCTCTACATGAACCCGGTTTTGGGTAGCTTAATTAGTGCTTTGTTGCTCTTAAAGGCATGGCATACCGTTGCTGTTAATAAGAAGATGAAGGCTTGCTTTAGACGTAGTCGTCAAAAGGCTGGAGAACTTTCGGCTCAGGCAGAGGAAGCACTAAGTGGCATACGCTTAACCAAGGCCTTTGCCAACGAAAAGCTGGAATTAACACGTTTTTTAGCTAAAAGCAAGGAACTGATGGAGGTTCGTCAAAGCTCCTTTGGCATTTTGTCTTATTTTTCTGGCATGGTCAATTTCTTCACTAACTTTACGAATCTTACTGTTTTGGTATGCGGTGGCTACTTAATAAGTAAGGGGCAATTAAGCTATAGTGATTTTGTGGCTTTTTTTCTTTATGTTAATCTCTTTATGAAGCCTGTTTTGCGTTTAATGGTGTTTACTGAAATGTACCAACGGGGTATGTCCGGTTTTGAACGTTTTCAGGAAATTATGGCAACACCAGTGGATATTCAATATGCTCCCAATGCTATTGCTTCTGGTAAATTGGAAGGAAGAATCACATTCGAAAAAGTGAGTTTCGGTTATTTAACTGAAAAGCCTGTACTAAAGGATTTTTCTTTGGATATCGCTCCTGGGCAGAAGGTAGCTTTTGTAGGGGCTACTGGAGTAGGAAAAACTACTTTGGTAAATTTATTGTTACGCTTTTATGAACCTAACAGTGGAAGAATTCTATTAGATGGCAAGGATATCAAGCTTTATAAGCAAAGCTTTTTGCGTCAAAATATCGGTTTAGTGCAACAGGATGTTTTCCTATTTTCTGATTCGGTACGCTTTAACATTGCTTATGGGAAGCTTCAAGTGTCGGATGATTAGTTTAAAAATGCTGCCAAAATGGCGGCTGCCGATGAGTTTATCCAAAGATTGACAGAAGGATATGATTCTAAAGTTGGGGAGCGGGGAGTTAAGCTTAGCGGTGGGCAAAAGCAGCGCCTTTCCATCGCACGTGCCTTTCTCAAAAATCCCCCTGTACTAGTCCTAGATGAAGCAACATCTGCCTTGGACAATAAAACAGAAAGATTAGTTCAAAGGTCTCTTGATTCTTTAGCACAAAACAGAACTACCTTAATAATTGCTCATCGTTTATCTACAATCATCAATGCGGATAAGATTGTAGTTTTGCAAAATGGGGAAATTGTGGAAGCGGGAACTCATTTAGAACTTATGGCAAGAGAAGGAGTTTATAAACGCTTGTACGAAACAAATCTTTAATGCTACGCACCTTGACTATTGTTGAAAAACTAAAGCTAAGCTTGGCCATCTAAATTATTTGCATCCAGGTTGCGAACTTGGTATAATAATTTAGATGATAATATTCTAGTGTTGATTTAGAGAGGAAATGTTATGCCGAAGCTTGAACTAAATAGGACAATTAAAAAGAGTCAGCGTGGTGCCGTAATTGTGCTTTTCGCCTTGTTGCTGCCCGTGCTTTTTGGCTTCATGGGACTGGGCATTGATGTGGGCTTGGCCTATGTGGAAAAGGGGAAGGTGCAGGATATTGCGGATGCTGCAGCCTTGGCCGGTGCAGCTCATTTGAGTGACAGCGATAGAGATACCACGGTGAAGGATGCGGTAAAAGCTTATGTGGAGGCCAATGGCATCAAGCTTGGGGCTAATGATTTGGTGAACAGGGTGGACGGCAGTGCCTGGGATGCTAAGGATACCTTAGCTAAGGGTCAGGACGCCTTAGTTTCCTATGGCATCGTGAGCGTGACTAAGGATGGGGAGACTAGGGACCGCGTCCGCGTGCGCATCACTAAGCGTGCACCGTTGTTCTTCTTCAACGTTCTGGGCGACTTTAGCGACGGCCTCGTAGTCGCTGCAAAAGCCGCCGCTGAAGGGGGAAGTGAGGTAAAGGCAGAAGTTTCAGGCGGTAACCCTGTTTTTTGGGCTGGAACTATAAATGCACAGTATCATGACAGTAATAATTTAGTTGTTACTGATGGTTTTGATTTTGCTGTTTATATTTCAGCTGGCGAGTATAAGCCTAGTATGTGGCCAGGAAAAGGTATAGTCTATGCAAGTCAAATCAAAGATACTAGCTTTTATACTGATGCCGACACATTAAAGGTAGTATATACGCCACCACTGCCTGATGGACGAGATTTTATTCCTACTTCTTGTTACTATTTTGATAATGGTGAAATTAAGCCTTCAGGAACAACCATTAGTCCTGATATTTGGATTGACGGAAAGCAATCTGTAGAAGCACAAGCATTGGCTAAAGCTCAAGCAGAACATGCTTATGAGATGAAGCAAAAATATGAAACTAATGTAAATGATGCATCCTCTAAAATAAATGCTATAGCGGCTGAAAAAATGGATTATTATAATGGAGTGGGTAATAAAAGATATATAGGCTTGGCTATTGGCAGTGACCCTGATAATAATCCTAAAATTATTAATAATATTCTTCCTGAAGATGCTGGGAAAGAGATTGATTTATATGTTAATGGCAGTTATTTGCAGGGTCATGAGTATTTTAAAGGTAGACAGAGTGTATTGACAAATGCTCAGCTAAAGGGTGTTGCAAAGGTAAATAATCTTATTGCTGAGAATATGTTATATATTGCTACGGATGGTATGAGCTATGGCAATATATATGCCAAGGATACATCATTAAATATTGGTGGCTCATCAAATGTGCTTAGTGGAAAAGTATGGGTACCAAATGGGCAGATCTGGACTGGTGGTAGTAACAATAAATTGTTGTGTGAATCTGGTAGTGATCCTGCTATAGTGTGCGGTCAGACAATGCATTTAGGTTTGGCCTATGAAACAAAAACTGTAGATAAAAATGGCTGGTATGTTGATCCAGATACTGGAAAAGGTGAGGCAAAAGTATTACCAACTATAGAAATTTCAGGACCAAATCAGGTTGATGGGTCTTGGCAATTATATGTTGGAGGCTCATTTTCCGGTCAGGGTGGTTCTGGTTCGGGATCCAGTGGTCC
>CAMFZA010000139.1 GCA_946002345.1 uncultured Phascolarctobacterium sp.
GCATTAGATATATCAAGCAGCCTATCGTTTATTCCTTGCTGAACAGATTCAAACGTTTCTGATCCCATGCTTCCGGCTAATTCTTGACCTACTGAACGAATAGCCATAGCATGTCTACGGAAAATAGCATTTAGCTCAGTTTCTCCCCTTCTACGTGAACGACGTAAACGATTGATTGTGCTTCGCAAAATACTGTCGGCTCCGTCAGCATTAGCATCGCCAGTAGATCCCTTCAGCACACCAATCGCGTCCTTCAAAGCTGCTTCAAGCTGCTGAACGGGACTGTTAAGTCTTCCTGCTAATCCCTTTTCTTTAGCAAAATCATTAAGACAATCAACGAATACCTCATAGCCACTGCGCTCTAGAAGCTCTTCTTTTATTTCCTCATCGGTCTCAACCATATAATCCAGATATGATTCAGCATCTAAAAAACATATTCTTAAATTATCGGTTTCATCCGGCGGCAAGACATTCCTTATATCCTGCTCAATACGACATTGGTTTTCTGGTGTATTACCAGTACGAGCCATCTTATTCACAACTAAGATCATTTCATTTAGTTTTCCAACACCATTATCTTCATTGTTCTTCTGATTCTTAGTTTCATAGGCTATTTTTTTAAAATTGTCAATCATCAAGGAATCAAAACCTTCATTGGTTATAACATAAACCAACAAATCAGCCTTGGCAATAGCTTTATATGTAATTGCATCATGATCAGGACGAATCCCTGTTTGAATGCCTGGAGTATCAACTACGTCCATACCGCTCCATTTGTAGACCTTACGTGCACCTGTAGTAATACCAGCACCTATCTCCACGTCTTCGTCACCAGTAAGCATCTTGATAATGCTGGATTTACCACCGCTATATTGACCTATGAATACTAGGCTTAACTGTCTATTGCCATCAACAGCCAAACTATCAAGTGCATCATAGTTCAATTCCATACCTGTTTTTTCTTCAATGTCTTCAAATGTTCGTTCTGTTTTCTCACGTAGTTTATCCACAGCCTTTGTTATCTCTGCAATTTCAAACTTCATATTCTTATCCTTCTTTCTGCATTCCTTAAAGCTTAAGTAAGGTACCAACACCATTTAACGGAAAAGATTGGCTAGATTAGCATGAGCTTCTTTATTACCCTTCGCATCTGCAAGCCTATACCATGCCTCAGCATAGCTATAGCTAGGATCTTTACCTTCCCCATTGTAGAAACAACTACCTAGATTATTCTGTGCATTATCATTACCGCCTTCAGCACCACGCTCATACCATTTAGCAGCTTCCCTATTATTCTGCTCACAGCCATGACCTAAGCGATAAAGATTTCCCAAACAGGATTGAGCCTCTGCTACATTGTGTAATGCAGCTAACTCATAATATTTAAAAGCTTCTACATAGCTTTGCTGAACGCCCAATCCAAAGTAATGACAGTCGCCTAAGTACTTGCCAGCTCTATAATACCCCTTATCAAGAGCGAGCTCATACCATATCATGGCCTCCTTATAATCTTTATCTGTATCCAATCCAAAATAGAAGCAATCGCCCACTAAGCTAGCAGCTTTTCCGTGGCCTTGCCTTGCAGATTTTTCTGCCCATTTAGCAGCTTCACTCCAGCTTTTTCCCAGAGACGGTAAATCACCATTCGCATAATGCTTTGCAATATCCCACTGGATTAAAACATTTTCTAAATCTGCATCTGGATCGTAACCCGCTAGCACTTGTTTCTTGGGAGGTTGTTCCACTCCTCCCATCTGCTGTCCACCAGGCTGTGGCTTAGGCTCTGGCATATTAGGAGCTTGCCATTCAGGTGCTTTTCCTGCCAAAATCAAGGTACAACCAGTCAATTGTTCTACTAAATTGCCATACCGTTGGACTCTTCTATATACATCATCCCCAGGATTAGTAATAGTGAATTCAGAATTATTTCCACTTATGCAACCATTATCTACATTTAAAAACCCAGTAATCATATTTTGGGCATTACTTGTTTTGGTAATGAGCACTTCTTCCTGAATCAAATCAGCTAAGCCTCTTATTAACTGTGGATTATCTGTTTCATTGCCGCTAACACAAATTAATACCGCACGACCAGGAATACGAGCCATTTTCAATGCTCTTTGCTTTAACTCATCCAAATGCAAATGATCACATGCTGCATCTAAGACCTGCTTATTCATACTTAGAAGATTTTGATTTAATTTGCTAGCAGTGTTCAACTCCAAATCATGGAATTTAGCGAGATTATCTCGCATCTCTTGGTACTGTTCCACAACCTTATCGAAATATCCATCCATGATTTTTTCATTAAAGACTTTATGCATTTGTGTACTTAGATTATTGACAATACTCGTAATATTTTCCATTAATGCATTACGAAGCTTATTTATCGCTTTACGTATTTTCTCCTCTTTACTGGTAAAAAAAGAGCTAATAATTGAACCAACAAAGCTTATCACGCCTAATGCAATGCCTATAGGTCCACCCAGAATTATTCCTACAAGTGCCAAGCCAGCCATTGCAAAGTTAGTTATCCCGCGTACGTCGATAATCTTTACACCTTCGATGCCTCCACACTGCAAACGTTGAGTAATTGCCAACCTATTATTAAATTCTTTTGCGAACTCTTCAAGATTCTCCTGACAATCATCCCCCAATTCAGCTAGAATGTCACCTGCAAGCTGGTCAATATGCAAACTTTTTACAGCATCTTCCCAATATTCTCCTGCATTTTTACAATCGTAATACTCTCTTGCAAAGCCTTCAGCATTATTACGTAATGTCCCATCTACATTCTGTACAAACTCATTTATCCTATTCTCAGCCTGTTTCTTAAAGGAATTACGTAATTTTCCCAATCGTTGCAAGGCATCATTGAAATCCTTCAAAACCCTAACACATCCACGAGCCTGTTCCTGCAAATGCTGGACAACATCCCATACTTCCTTGTATGTACAATCCACATAGTTTTTATACTGGAAAAAGCTACCCTTTCTTTTAATCTCATTAACAACAGCAGCTTCCACTAATTCAATATTGCTAATTTGACGTAATACTTCAGCATATTCCTTGTAACTCGCCTGCTGAGATAAAAAAGCAGCATGCAAATTCGCATAAATAAACTGTATATGCTCATGCTCCTGCCTACCCTGCTGACTTACCATTTGCAAAAATGTTTCCCTCATTGCATCCAAGCGACTAGGCTCCATTTTTCTTTGCAAATCACGCAAGGTTAGTTTGGATATTTTACCTTCCGGAATTGCCTGCTTAACATTGATAAGTACAATAATGCTCTTACCCATCTTTTTAAGCTCAACAAAAGCAGCAGCATCAGGTTGCTTAGGTGCATCGTCAGCAAATAGGAATACCATCATATCAGCATATTTGGCAGCATGATATGCCTTTTCCTCATCTTCACGACCGGCAGTAGCTGCTGCCGCAATGCCTGGAGTATCATAAATCTGCATGCCGTTCCAGCAATAGCCTCTTACATCCAAAGTGGTTCTCTGTGCACCCTTACCAATGCTTTCACCCTGCCCTCTCGTCAGAGTTTCCATAAGAGTAGACTTGCCTGCCATGGTACGACCAAATACAACTACGTTAAACAAAGCTAAATTGCTTTGTTTATTCTGAAGGTCGTCAGCAACATCCTTATGTAAGCGGCATAACTCACTATGATAATCATTACAGCTTGTTAAAAACTGCTCTAAATATTCAGGAATCTTTGCCTCTTTGTCTTTGATTTTAGCCTTCAGAGAAGTCAACTCTTGACCAAACAACTGTGCATTGGCTTCGATATCGGCATTATTCTGTTTTGCAATAATAAAGCCTGCTTCAGCAGCCTTTTTACAGGCTGCTAAAGCATTTTGTAAATCCTTATCCATTGTCCCTGCTTATTTCCCGAATGTCGGAAAGCGCTCCTTATAAATATCATCCGTAAAGAGTAATCTATTTTCAGAATCAAGTGAATTCTTCTCTAAAGCTATGGATTTTAACTCCTCAAAAAGCTGACGCAAATCTGCACCCGATGGACGCATCGCTTCTAATGCTTCATTGACAGCATTTTTATTACCCATGCTTAGCTTTATTTGTACATCAGGGCTAAGAATTGTTTCTGCTCGCTTAACCTCATCATTCTTAACCTCAACTTTGATGCAATTATAAAGCTGTTCTGCCTCACATTCTCCAATATCATGGACATGCTTATCCTTTTGAGCAAAGCTATATAACATAGCCTTACCATTTTCCTCAGTGGGATTATCAAATAACAGTTGTTCATCCAATCTACCTTTACGTTTCATCGCTTGGTCTATGCCATAAAAATAATTGGTTGCTGCCATAAATACTACCTTACAATCAGGACTACGCAGTCCCGTCTTATTGGTATCTGATAAGTAATTAAGCAATGTTCCACGCACAACTGGATTGAGAACAGCTTTTCCTACAAGGCTATCAAACTCATCAAAGAAAAGGATTATTCCCTTTGCTCGCATGATTTTAGAAAAGCGCAAAGTTTCTTCAAATATCAAATCTAATTTTTCTAACTGTTGTTCAGGTAAAGCACTAGCAAAATCCTGACTCAAAACCTTGAAGAAGTAAAAATCTGACTCACCCGCTACGGCCTGTGCCATAAAGGATTTTGCATTGCCAGGAGGTCCATACATAATAATACCTCTAGGAACATCTACATGCAAATCCTCATATTTCTTACGTAAAGACCTATCGGCCTTAATATAGTTGACCTGCCGCATGATACGCCTTTTGACATCATCGTACCCTATAACGTCCTTAAGCTTATAGGTATTGTCCTCCGCAAACTGAAGGTAATTATCGCCATGTGGTATTAAAACTTCAGAAAAGACCTTGGACTTCATCCTTTCGATAGCATCTATTTCAACTTCATCAAATACATAGTCAAAAGCCATTTTCGTCTCTTCATTGTCAGCGAATTTTTCTACATTAAATTTATTTTTCAATTTATCAGTGAAAGTTTTAATATCACTACCTGACATATTAGCAGAGCGACGTAACACATCTTCACAGAAGGACTTATTATCCAGAGTAAACTTTCCTAAATTAATATTAAATAAGCGTAGACGGTTATACTTATAAGGCAAGGGAATTAATATAGGAGTTTTAGCTAAACGCCTATTTGTGGGA
>CAMFZA010000140.1 GCA_946002345.1 uncultured Phascolarctobacterium sp.
CCCCCCGCCACGCGGCGCAGGCGGGGCGTCCCCCGCCAGCACGCCTTCCGTGCCGCATTATCCCCTGTCGCCCCTGCCGGGGGTTGAGGATTTGGCAACCTCGGTACACATTGAGGGCGGCGAAAATATGGAGGTTACCAGCACTGGTGGCAGTGCCGGCACCACCGTCATTGTGGAAAACCTTTTCTTCAATGTGCCGGCCCGGCGCAAGTTCTTGAAGACCATGGTTACCGAGGGACGCTATATTAGTGAGCTTTTGACCAAGCTGGCCCTGTCCCGTCCTGATGTACGCTTTCGTTTGGTGAACAATGACAAAGAGGTTTTGCATACTCCCGGTGATGGGAATTTGCAGGGAACGATTAGGGCTCTTTATGGGCGGAGCGTGGCCCAGGAGCTTTTGACGGTGAATTTTGCAGACCCGAAAATTACTATTACTGGCTTTATTGGTAAGCCAACTTTGTTAAAGGGTAATCGTGGTTGGCAAACAATTTTTGTCAATGGTCGCAGCATTGGCAATAAAATGCTGGCCAAGGCCATTGACCACGCTTATCAATCCCAAATTCCCAAGAGTGGCTTTCCCTTTGCGGTTTTAAATATTACCATTGATACTGCTGCAGTGGATGTGAATGTGCATCCTCAAAAGAGCGAAATCAAATTTAGCGATGAAGGCCTTGTGTATAGGGCCATGTTTAAGGCACTGACCGATGCGTTGACGCGTCCCATGAGCGCCCAAAAAACAGAGATTACTCTGTTGCCTGATTCGGAGTTGAATGTATATGTGAAGCCTAAGCAAGCTGTAGATAGTTTGTCAGGTGGCGGCAGTAAAAATACTCGCCCCCCAGTGAATCCTATCTTTAAAACGTCCACGGAGCCGATTTTTAAGGAACCGGAGGCCGAGCCACTGGCTGCCCCCATCAGCGTAGTGAAGCAGACGGAGCAAGCAAAGCCCCAGCCCGTGCAACAGGCCATCTGGCAACCCTTTGAGGATTTCGGCAAGGCTAAGCGGGAAGAGCACGAGGGTGTTTACGATGTGGGCAGGCAGGAAACAGTAATTGCTGTTCATGAAGCCAGGGAGGAATTTGGGGCTGCAAAGGCTTCGGCACAAGCGGAAGCAGCGCCAGCTCCGGTGCAACGGGAAACCATTAAATTCACCAATACGGACAGTGGCATTGCCACTATTTGGCCCATTGGTCAAGTGGACAAAACCTTTATTATTGCCCAATCCGAGGATACTTTATATTTGATTGATCAGCATGCGGCCCACGAACGCATCCTTTATGACAAGCTGGTAGCTGCCCATGAGCAGGTGCCGGCCCAGCAGCTGTTGATTCCCCTTTACATTGATTTGCCTGGGGATGAAATTGCACGCATTGAGGAATATCGTACAGAATTCCTCAAGCTGGGCGTGGATGTGGAGGCTGGGGGTGAAGCCATGCTGCGCATTTCTAGTCTACCTGCGGATATTAAGGCAGAGGATGCTGAAGACTTTATCCGGGAGATTTGTAAAATGCTCGGTGAATTACGAGATGTTAAGGCCAGCGATTTGCGGCAGGAGGTGCTGCATATGACCGCCTGCAAGGCGGCTATTAAGGCGGGGCAGTTACTGAATATGCAACAAATGCGCCAGCTGATTATCGATTTGTGTAATACGGAGCATCCCTTTACCTGTCCTCACGGTCGCCCCTGCATGATTGCTATTGATAGCAATCAGCTTTATAAAATGTTCAAAAGGACGGGCTTTTAAATGCTAAAGGGTAAATATGCGGTGATGCTTAGCCGCAATGCCAGAGGCAGTGGCGCCGTACAGACCGCCAAGGACATGGCAGCACGATTAGGGGTAGCTTATTTGGACAGACCTCATAATCAGGTGCTGGAGGAGTTTATGGCTGCTCAAGCCTTGGCAGCAGTAATCGTGCTGGAAAAGGATGGGCCCCGCATCCACAGCGAGTATGGCACCTTTGCTTACCATCCGGGTATGGCGGAAATCAGGGTGCAGCAGCTTTTGCGAGGGGCACCGGCCCCGATCGTCCACGCCTCGGATCTCCGCCGCGGCGCCAGACCTTTGGAGCGCACCCTGCGACTGGCCAGCGACGCGGCGGTAGCAGCCTGTGTAGCTGGACCCACAGGAAGAGTGGTGGGGCTGGAGGCTTCTCTTTTGCTACACTTTGCGGTGCAGTACGGACTGGCGCATTATGAATGCAAAACACCGCTCTTAACGGCAGCGCTGCGTAGAGTGGAGGCTGTTCACGCAGTGGCAGGGGAGTATTTAGCTGCCTGTGCTGCGGACAGCTTTGATGTGGTGTATTTTGATCCCATGTTTCGCCATCCGGTGCAGGGCTCCAAGGCGATGGAGGCTCTGCGTCCCTTAGCTTTGGAAGAGCCCTTGGACAGGACTACAGTGGAGCTGGCCCTAAAGGTTGCTCCTAGGGTGGTCATCAAAGAGCGCAGTGAATATTTGTTAAGGGAATATGGCTGTCAGGAATATGTGGGCGGAAAATATAGTCGAATTAAATTTGGCATTATCAGGAGGTGATTCTGTCAGTGGAGCAAGAGCAAAAAGAAAAGGTTTTGGTTATCCTTGGGCCCACGGCCACGGGCAAGAGTCACTGTGCTATTGAGATTGCCAAAAGGTATCAGGGTGAGATTATTTCCGGGGACTCCATGCTGGTCTACCGGGACATGAATATCGGAACAGCCAAGCCCTCTGAGGAGGAATTGGCAGCAGTGCCCCATCATTTGGTAAACATTCTACCACCTGAGGGCAGCTTTAGTGTGGTAGATTTTAAGGAGCAGGCCCAACGCTTGATTACAGAAATCAATGGCCGGGGACACCTACCCATTATAGCCGGGGGCACAGGCCTGTATATCAAGGCTTTGCTAGAGGATTACGCCTTTAACAGTGTTGCTGAAAATAGTGAGCTGCGCCAGCAGCTGACTGAGGAGGCAGAGCAGCAGGGTCCGGAAGCACTGCATGCTCGTTTGGCTGCTTTAGATGCTGAGGCCGCCCAGCGCATTCACCCCAACAATGTGCGAAGGGTAGTGCGGGCCTTGGAGGCAGCGCTCAGCGGTGAGCAGGTCAACCAATATGGCGCCAGCGAAAGTCCTTATAACGCCTTGGTGGTAGGCTTGGAAATGGAGCGTGCCGCTTTATATGAGCGTATCAATAAGCGTGTGGATTTAATGCTGGAGGCAGGCCTGGAGCAGGAGGTGCGCAGTTTGCTGGAGCAGGGCGTCAGTCCTGCTTGCCAAAGCATGCAGAGCATTGGTTATCGGCAGCTGGTATGGTATCTGCAGGGCAGCATGGATTATGGGCAGGCAGTGGATAAGCTGAAGCAGGCCACCCGTAATTTTGCTAAACGACAGATCACCTGGTATAAAAAAATGCCCTATATCCAATGGCTGCAGCTGGATGCGGAGCCCAATTATACAAATGTAGTGGGAAGAATTTGTGAAATGCTTGTAGAAAAAGGCATTTCGTTGTAAAATTATACTATAGAGATAGATTGGAGGGGATTCCTTATGATGAACTGTGCAAAACCCGCAATGAATTTACAGGACAGCTTTTTAAACCATGTGCGCAAGGAAAACCTGGGTGTCATTATTTATTTGATGAACGGTTTCCAAATTCGCGGCTTGGTGCGTGGCTTTGATAACTTCACTGTAATTATCGAAAACGAAGGTAAACAGCAGCTTGTTTATAAGCATGCTATTTCTACCATTTCTCCGGCAACAAATATTACGATTATGCAACCGGAAAAGAAGGACTAAAAATCGCCTTAAGGCATCATGACAAATACCTTCTGTACGATTTTATATTAATTAGGATAGAAAAACGGCGCTCCGGCGTTGTTTTTCTTTTTGGAGTGGAAGATGTTTGATTACCTAGCCTTGTTTGAGCAATATTTGTTGGTGGAGCTTGGTTTGGCTGACAATACGCGAGCAGCCTATCTGCGAGATTTACGCCTGCTGCAAAAAGCTTTGGGTTTACAGGAGAGCGAAGGCTTGCTGGGGGTTTCGCGCAGGCAGCTATTAGCTTATTTATCCCAACTGAAGCAGTCCGGGCGCAGTGCCAGCACTATTGCCCGGAGACTGGCCTCCATTAAAGCCTTTTATCGCTTTTTGACGGCGGAGCACTATCTGCGCCGTGATCCGGCCGAGGTGCTGGAGGCAGCTCAAAAGGGATTGCATTTGCCCAAGTTTTTAAGTGTGCAGGATGTGGATAAGCTTTTGGAGCAGCCAAATTTAGGTACTCTGGATGGGTACCGGGACAAGACTATGCTGGAAACTCTTTATGCAACAGGAATGCGCGTTTCAGAGCTGGTCAGCGTGCCTTTGCAGAATGTGGATTTAAAAATGCAGTATGTCATTGTTATGGGTAAGGGCTCCAAGGAGCGCATGCTGCCCTTAGGTCGAACGGTGCTGAAGTATTTGGAACGCTATATAAGTGTGGTGCGTCCTCAATTGCTGCATGGCAAACCGGAGGGGGTGCAGGAGCTTTTCGTTACTAGCTGGGGTGGACCTATGACACGTCAACGGGTGAATGAGCTCATAGAGGGCTATGCCAAGGATGCCGGTATTACCAAAAGGGTAACACCCCATATGCTGCGGCACTCTTTCGCTACTCATTTATTGAATAATGGCACAGATTTGCGCGTGGTGCAGGAGCTTTTAGGTCATGCAGATATTTCTACCACGCAGATTTATACCCATATGGATATGGAAAGATTGCGTGAGGTTTATGATAAAACTCATCCCCGTGCTTAGGCACAGGAGAAGGGAGTCTAGTTTATGGCAACAAGAAGGAAAAAAGAGTCCTCAGGTGGGAAATATATTATACTTTGCCTCATTGGCATAATTGCTATTTTGGCTGTGACCTGCGGGCTGTTTTACGCCAATGACCGCAGTAAAAAGGATGTGGGCGACAGCAAGGACACTGCTCCTGCCAAGGAGGTCAATCTGCTGGATGAGTCCATTGAAGCTCAGCGCTTAGTGGATAATATCCTGCTACAAAAGGATAATTGGCAGCTGATTGAAAATGACCATGGTAAAAAGGTTGTGGAGGTGGAGGAATCCGGGGCCAAGGTGCAGGTTAATCAGCGTAACTAGGCTGTGGGCGTACCTAATTCCACCAGCGTCACCGGTCCAGGTGAAATT
>CAMFZA010000141.1 GCA_946002345.1 uncultured Phascolarctobacterium sp.
TCGTTTTTAGATAGTACTTTATTGTATTTCTTGTCAGCCCACATATATTCGTAAGCCAAGTTCAAATCTTTAGCTACGTCTAAGGATGCACCAACGTTGTAGATTTCTTTGTCTACACCAGCTGCGGGCAGCATCTTATCAGTGTTAATACCATCAGCTTTAACGTAATTGAAGTAAGCATCAACCTTGCCAAGCTTTGCTTCCAAGCCAGCTACATAAATGTCGTCACCAGCATCGCCATGGATTGCAGTATTGTCAACATCGCCCCAGTCAGCGCCTTGAGCAACAATACCATATACCTTTACTTTGTCGCCATAGGACAGTTTAACGCCATCAATGTAAGCATCCAACAGGTTACCAGTGGAGAGAACTTCGTCCCAGCGACCTGCATGTACAGCTACGCCACCAATCTTGCCATCAACATAAGCGCGTTTGAATTGGGTCTTTTCATCGCCAGATTTGTTGTTAAACTCTTGGATGTTTTGCAGCATACCAGTGTAGGACCACTCATCATTTACTTGCCCAGTGATCCAGATTCGGGAACGGAGGCTAGCATGGTTGCCATCATCTGCATCGGTATCAAAATAACGGAAACGAGCTTGACCAGTAATCTTTACGTTGTCAGCCTTCTTTTCTAATTTTGCTACGCGCACACCCAGATTATCTAGCTCGTCAGCAAATTCTGCAGCCAGCTTGTCCACATTAGCGCCCTTTGCCATAGCACGAGCGGTAATTTGTGCCATCTCATAACGGGTCATCAGCTTGTCGCCACCAAAGGTGGTGTCGCCATAACCATCAATTACGCCAGCAGCAGCCAATTTAGCGATGCTGTCATATGCCCAGTGGCCAGCCGGTACATCAGAGAAGGGTTGTGCAGCGTAAGCGCTAGCAGTTACACCCAGAGCCATAGCCATTGCTAATACTAAGGATTTTTTCATTGTCTTTTCCTCCCTAAGGAAATAAATTTATTTTATAAAACACCTTAAGGATGCCTTGGCCTCCGCGCTGCCTTGCAAGAGTTGCCTCGTTTCCTCTGCTGCCTCACCTTAGCGCTAGCACTCTTCAGCTGCTTATAAACACTGGGAATAATTATATTAACTCCATACTAATATTATAGTTAATAGTCAAACATTGAACAATTCCGATTGCTTATTCTCTAATAAGCTAAACTGATACACATTTGTCCTTTTAAACATCCGAAGCGTTACACAAATTTCTGAAAAATCTCGCAGAATACTGTATACAAAATACAAAAAAGTGGTATAATAAGAGACGTAGAAAAGAAACAACCTTGACCACACAACAACGGTAGCCAAGGAGGGCATATCATGCAATTCGTGGAGGTGAATACACTATGTTTAGCGCAGTAGGTGTTAGCTTAGTATTTTTGTTCGCGTTGACTGTTATGTGCATTTTTGAATAATTGAGGGTATCAAAAACGTCCTTAGCCAGCTGGCCAAGGACGTTTTTTATTGACTCTTTTTAGCTTACTTCTTTAAGTTTAAATCTTTTTTTACTGCATTAGCAATACCGGTAAAGTTAATTATTCTCTCTTTATCCCATTCTGATGAGTCATCATAGTAACATTCTGTTTTACGTTTCTTAAAAATACGTATAGGTTGATTGGAGTTATCATATATGTGGCAAATATCACTTACCTCTATGACCTCCTTCATAAGTTCTAAGCAGCCTTTATACCTTGCAAGAATCTTATCCTTCGGAACATCATGTCCCCCTAACAACACTCTTGATTTTATTCGATAAACATTAATTAGAGGATTCATGGTTAAGACATAGTAACACCTAATGAAATAACCCTTTTGCTTTGCTCTCTTCAACAAATCCAAATTCCTTCTTGTAGATAGAACCGTTTCAAAGCAAAAGTTTTGCCCCTTAGCTAAATGCTCTTCCCTTTGAGATTCGGCTAATTTTGCCGCTTCTAAATCACCACAGCGTAAATTCTTTTTAATTTCATCAGCATTTATGTAATCAAAAAGTGGCCGCAATAATTCCGTAAAGGTGCTCTTCCCAGAACCATTTGGTCCCGCAAACACAACTATTTCTGGTTTCTTTTTTACATCGTTCATGATAGCCTCACTGTGAAAAGTAAATAGAAAAATCATCAAGAATTACTATTATTCATTAATCTCCTCTCGAGTACCATCACTAAACACTCGATAAATCTTTTTTGTTTCCTCATCATACTGAACAATGGGTACTCCCATGGCTTTATGCTTCATGATGGCTATTTCAACAGCGATCTTAGCTCTTTTAACTACTTCTTCATCTGTAATCGGCGCTGGTGCAATCATTTTTCTTTCTCCTTTCTTTCATATAGTTCATAAATCCAACAATAAAACTTTTGATTGCTCTCATTATATCATTTATTGCTACTTTTTTCTAGCTAAAACACAAAAGCCCCTGTCCGGCCCAGGCAAACTGCGGCCACAACAGAGGCTTCTATGGTTTGGGATGTTGTTATATGGAGTGTATGAAAAGCTAATTTAGCTTTTACAGCTTGGACATACGGGGAGCTTCCACAGTAACCTTCTTGACCTTCAAAATGCGGTTAACCTCCCGTTTCACATTGCGACCCCATTCATCATGGGTCCAGTCCCAACGGCTAGCTAAAGCAGCAGGAATTTCTTTATCATCAAAAATTCTGTGTTTATCGAATTCACCGGTCTGCTTATTGTAGGAAACAGCATAACCCTGCAAATCCAGCTTCAGGCGATCATCATAGCCACTATAAATAGCCTCGTCCTGGAGCACATCCAGCTGCATGGCAATGACTAAGTCCACCTTGCCATCCTTAGCGATTTTGGCTAGGGTTGCCTGGTCGGGAACCTCCCTGCCCAGCTGAGCAGCCTCGATAGCAGCAGTCAGTTGGTCATTATCCACCAGAACAAAGCCCTTTTGGGCGTTAATGCTATTAAGGGCATTTTTGAAATATACTTGACTAGCAATGGTATCCCCTGCTACATTATTGATGAGGGGCAACAAAGCCACGCTAGCGGCCTCCGCTCCTAACGCAGGAATGCTCAAACACAGAGCCAATACGGTCAGTAACAAATAGCGATAAATCTTTTTCATAATTACCTGCCTTACTTGATTAAGAAAACGGGACTGTCGAAACAGTCCCGTTTAGCATTTTAGTTAAACTTCTTATCCACTTATCGATTAGAAAGTGAAGGTTACTTGAGACCACAGGGATTCATCGACGTTAGCGGTGAGGACGTTGCTGTCCAGCTTCATGTACTCGATTTGAGCTACAATGTTCTTAGCCAGTGCCCAGTTAGCGCCAACCTTCCAGCCATCATAGCCGCCGTTGCCACCTTTATGCAGATCATTAGCAAAGGAGGAAGCCCAGCCGTTGGAAATATAGGTGGATGCAGCCATATCGTAGTAGGTTGCATACAGACCCCAGCTACCAGCCTTAGCAGCCTTAGCACCCTTGTAGTTAACGCCTACATAGTAACCGTCATCGCCATCGCTCACGCCTGCTTCATCAATGTCACCCTTCAGGTATGCTGCACGAACTGCCCAATCCTTGTCGAACTTGTAGTTAGCGCGAACTGCCCAAATGCTGTTGTCCATATTGGCCAAATCGGCATCGTTTTTAACATCAACATAAACGCCTTCCAAGCCCAGCTTGCCAACATTGCCTGCTAAGCTAATTGCGCCGTACTCTTCACCATCGTGAGCGTCACCAGCATCGATACCTGCAATATTGGTGTCACTAGAAAGCTTGCCGTATTGAGCAGTCAATTTTACATCCTTACCATAAGCAATTTTGATAGCATCGGTACGGTTGCCGTGAATTTCACCTTCCAAAATAGATTGGTTGTTACGGCCAGCTTCAACCTTCAAGCCACCCAAGCGACCGCTTACAAATGCACGTTGGAAGCGAGTTTCTTCATTACCAGCATTATCGCTATTGCCACCCTTAGTGAAATGCTGACGGTTTTCCAGCATAGCGGTGTAGGTCCAATCCTCGTTCACTTGTCCATTAAACCAAATACGGGTACGCAGATAGGAGTTGTCTTTACCCGGAGTATCTTTGTAATCTTCATAGTGAGTACGCACTTCACCAGTGATCTTTACGTTATCAGCTTTCTTTTCCAGGTTAGCAACGCGAACGCCCAAATTATCTAGCTCGTCAGCAAATTCAGCAGCCAGCTTGTCAACATTAGCGCCTTTTGCCATAGCCTTAGCTACGATTTGAGCCATTTCATAACGGGTCATCAGTTTGTCGCCGCCGAAGGTAGCGTCGCCATAGCCTTCGATTACGCCTTCAGCAGCCAGCTTGGAAATGCTGTCATATGCCCAGTGGCCAGCCGGAACATCGGAGAACGGGTTAGCAGCGTAAGCAGAAGCAGTTACGCCCAGAGCCATAGCCATTGCCAATACTAAAGATTTTTTCATTGTTTTTTCCTCCCTTGGAAAAAGTTTTATTTTTATAAAACATCTTCTGGGAGCATCATCCTCTGCCAAAAATACCTGCAAGAGTTGCCTTGTTTCCTCTGCTGTTTTTAGCACCAGATTCAGCACCATCCGATGATTCATAACAATGGTGCAGGGTTCGGAATAAGGCAGGACCAAACCCTGCATTAAAAAAGGGGCTACTCGCTGATGAAGCTTTAAAACCCCACCCCTGAGGTAAATCCTGGCTTCATCGCCTCTTTTTTATGAGTATATTATAAAATGAGGCAATGTTTTTAACAATTCCGATTGCTTATACCAGCATTAGATTATTTTATATATTAATATTTATATTTCAACTTATGCTATCATTAGTATTATTAATGCAAAGCTGTCCCTCTTGACTTTTTTCTGTTACCAACAACAAGAAAAGCCCCCTACCGCTAAAGCTGCGGTAAGGGGCCTGCAGGCCTGAGGGTGCCTAATGCAAAAGCTCTACAACCTTGTTAATAATCTGCATATTTTCTTCACTATGATGCTCCTTATTATAGAAGGCATAGTATTTGATAAACAAGGACTCGCCAGCGCGCTTAACAGGCAGCAGCTTGGCAAATTTCCCTAAAAACTCCTGGGCATCAAAAATGCTCACCACGGGCATAAAGCCTACATTATTAATAACCATGG
>CAMFZA010000142.1 GCA_946002345.1 uncultured Phascolarctobacterium sp.
AATTTTTTATTTTTTAGGTGTAGCTTAGATTTGTATATATCTTGAGATGATTTTTTTGAAAGTGGGGATTGAACTTGATTTTCAAATTTGAAGGACAGGCTCCAAAAATTGACGAAAAAGCTTATGCTTTTAATACCGCCACCCTCATTGGCAAGGTAGAGATTAAGGAATATGCCAGCATCTGGCCCGGTGTTACCATCCGTGGCGATGTAAACCGCATCGAGGTTGGCCGTTATAGCAATATCCAGGACAACAGCGTTCTGCACGTTGCTGACAATTATGCCTGCATCGTAGGTGATTATGTAACTGTTGGTCACTGCGCTCTACTCCACGCCTGCACTGTTGAGGACCACTGCCTGATTGGTATGCACTCCACTGTTCTGGATGGTGCTGTTATCGGCAAGGGCTCCATTGTAGCTGCCGGAGCTGTTGTTACCAAAGGCACCATTGTTCCACCCAACTCTCTTGTTGCCGGCATCCCTGCTAAGGTTATCAAGACCTTGGACGAAAAAGGTTTGGCCTCTATTCATGCTCAAGCCATTAAATATAAAACACTGTGGACCGAGCGCTATGGCCTGCTGCCTGATGGCGGCGGCGAAAGCTACCACGGTGAAAAGATTGTTTAAATCCTTATTTGTATAAGGTAATAAAACAGCTTGCAATATCCATATATAAAAAAGGCTACCTGCGTGGTAGCCTTTTTTCATTGCTATGGCCAAATACAGCCAACACTTCTCCTCTATAGATGCTTATTGATAAAGCCTGTATGCCTTGGCCTTCCGGGCAAAAGCTGCTGTTTCCTGCTGCCAACGAGGAAAAACCTCCTGTGCCGGCAAATTCTCCCGGGCACTGCTCTCACCCAAATTGGTGTCTATTTTATAACCCTTGAGATTATAGCCCCTCTCCTTGAAGGTGAGCAGATTGGGATAGAGTTGGCGCAGTGTGGCAAGGATTTGGTAGCCTGCCTCCGCCAGGTTGGCCTGCTCCCTATCGAGCACATAAATTTCTACGCCCTGCACCAATTGGCCCGCATATGCGCCTGCTTCAGGTGAGAAGGCGGCTGCGCGAAATCCCATGCCCGGCAGCTTGAGCGCGTCCAAAGCGACCTTGACCTTGCTCGCGTCCATGAAGGGAGCGCCCACGAAATGGAAGGGCTTGCCAGTGCCGATACCCACGGATAAATTGCCATTGCCCAGGCTACCGGTGACGCAGTACAAATAAGCAGACTCCGCAGTGGGGATGTTTGGGGAGGTTTGCCGCCAGGGTACGCCAGTAGCTGCCCAGTCCATGGCGGCACGATAGTTTTGCATAGGCACAACTTCTAAAGCACAGTTAATTCCCTCTTCTGTATTGATGTACCTTGCAAACTCGCCTATGGTAAGGCCGTGGCGCAAGGGAATCGGATACAAGCCCACGAAGGTGGCATACTCCGGCTTCAGCACCGGACCCTGCATTTTATTGCCCAAGGGATTGGGACGATCCAGCACCACTACCTGCTTCTGATACTTAGCGCAGGCCTCCATGATGTAGGCCAAGGAAGAGAAATAGGTGTAATGGCGCACACCCACATCCTGAATATCCACCACCATAGTGTCGATTTTTTCCAGCATAGCTTGGCTAGGGCGGCGGCTAGCACCGTAAAGGCTAAGCACGGGAATGCCCTGGTATTGACTATCGTTAAATTTTTGGCCAGCAGTAACAGCACCATATAAGCCGTGCTCCGGCACAAAGATGGCGCTCAAATGATACTGCTCACGCAAAATATCCACGCTGGAGTGCAGGTGACTATCCACGCCCGTTTGGTTGGTGAAAAGGCCCAGGCGCTTGCCCTCCAGCAGCTTCTTTACTTCTGGCTCTGCCACCCGCTCTATTCCTAGCACTACCTTACCAGACGACTTCTCAACATCCATTTTCTTTGCGTTTGTAAGCACACAGCCACTCAAAACCACTATACATAATAATAACAGTAAAATCTTTCTTAACATGTTCAATTCTCCTTTGGTTCTATTATACCATACGTAAGAATCATAAATAAGAAATTCGTGATAAGCAATCATCATGTTCGCGGTGAGTTTCTTGTAATTTAGTTATCGCTCAAAGGTATACCTGTGCAGTGCTTCGGTCTGCGAATGCTTGATACAATGTTCACATAGAGCGCTTAATCCGTCAAGAGAAAAAACTCCTATAGCGTGACGAGGCGCTTCGCGAACATGCGAGCCTTTCCATTGCTCTCGCAGTTCGATTATTCATCGAATTGCTGCTGTAATCGCATTCTTGCCTCCGCCACTTCACAGGTATACACTTTTCGCTTGCGAACTTATTGTTATTTTACTAACGCAAGCACTTCTCTCTACATCAAAGCATTACGGAAGGAGAGTTCTTATTTACACCGATAGTAACATTTTTGCGAAGTAAGTCATGTACGTGTGGCGTAAAGCTTAGCATTACCAAAAATTGGGATATAAAAAATAAATTGTTTCCCGCGCTTTTCAAAAGCGCGCGACCTTTTTGCTACTTTTTCGGTCGCTCGAAAAAGTAGACAATCAAAGGAATAAAAATAACCGTAGTACCAAAACGATACTACGGTTACACATTATTATTTAACTATACTTATGCTGCCTTCAAGTCCTTTTCCTTCTTCTTTTGAACAATAAACAGCAATACACAAGCAGCAATACCTACCGCGTCAGTAACCATGCCCGGGTTCATCAAGCCCAGCGCGCCCACCAAAATAACAGCGCGCAGCCACAGGGCGACCTTCGCACAGAAATAACCCTCAACAGCAACTGCCAGCATAAATACGCCTATGCAGGCCGTTACAGCCGTCCAAGCGCCCTCTGCCAAAGTAGTGTTGATAAGCATTAATTGGGGCGAGAACACGAACATAAAGGGCACGATAAAGCCCGCATTCGCCAGCTTTACGGACGCAACACCGGTCTTCATGGGGTCGCCGCCACTGAGACCCGCTGCCTCAAAGGAAGCCAAGGCCACAGGCGGAGTCAAGTTCGCGAACATAGCGTAGTAGAAGGAGAACATGTGGGCAGCAGCCGGAGCGATGCCCAGCTTAGCCAATGCCGGAGCAGCAATGGCAGCAGTAATGATGTATGCCGGGATGGAAGGAAGACCCATGCCCAGAATCATACAAGTGATCATGGTGAATACCAGGGTGAAGAGAATACTGGTGCCACCCAAAGCGATAATCGTGTTCGCCATGGTCAGACCAAAGCCGGTCTTGGAGCAAACGCCAATGATAATACCAACGCAGGCGCAGGCAATCGCTACGGATACGGTCTGCTTCGCACCATTAGCCAATGCATCAACCATGTCCTTCACACTCATGCGAGTATCCTTTTTCAGCTGTGCCACCACGATGGTAACCACAATGGTCAATACTGCGGAATAAACAACAGTAGTACCGGAGAAGAACAGCATGTAGAGCAGGAAGAATACCGGCAGCAGCAAATGGCCACGGGCATTCAGCACGGTCTTCAAAACGGGCAGCTGTTCCCTAGGCAAGCCTACCAAGCCGTCCTTAGAAGCACGCAACTGCACTTGGATGATGATGCCCAAATAATAGAGCAGCGCCGGAATCGCAGCCCAAACGATAATGTTGGAGTATTTTACACCCAGCATTTCGGCCATAATGAAGGCTGCTGCACCCATAATAGGTGGTAACAGCTGACCGCCAACAGAAGCAGCGGATTCAACAGCGCCGGCGAATTCCTTGGAATAACCGGTTTTCTTCATCAAGGGAATGGTAAAGGCGCCGGTGGTAACCACATTAGCCACAGCAGAGCCGTTAATGGAGCCCAAAAAGCCGGAAGCGATGACGGATACCTTCGCCGGACCGCCCTTGGTATGACCGGCCAGGGCTAAGGCCAAATCGTTGAACAGCTGGCCCATACCGGATTTGCTCATAACAGCACCAAACAGGATGAACAAGAAAATGTAGCTGGCAGCAACGTTAACGGAGGTGCCATAAATACCTTCCGTATTAGCAAAAAAATGGTTGGACAGACTGGTCCAGTCATAGCCACGGTGCATGAACATGCCCGGCATGGAACGACCAAAAAGGCCATAGGCTATGAACACCAAGCTTAACAGGGAAAGCACATTGCCGCTGACACGGCGAGATGCTTCCAGCACCAGTGCTACCAGCAGCGTTGCCATAACCATATCCATGGTATTGGCATTGCCCGCTCTTTCAACAAAGCCCTGATAATCGGTGGAAATATAAATGGGAGCAGCCAAGGAAGCGGCCACCAAAATCCAGTCGATAATGGACGGAGTGGTGAAGCTGGATTTCTTACACATGGGATACATGAGGAAGGTTAAAACCAGCATCATAGAAACGTGAATGGAACGGTGAATCAGTGTCAGGGGCGGACCAAAGGTCGCCGTATACAGATGATAACAGGACACGAGGATGCACAGCACGAAAAAGATTTTTTTCATAGCGCCGGAGAAGGTTCTAGTAGTGGATTCCTTATCCAGCTTCTTAATAATCTCCTCAGATTTGCTCTGCATTTCCGCACTAGCTTCGGTACTAATAGCTACTTCGGTCTCAGCAGCTTTATCTTTAGTATTCTGCATCAAAAAGTCCCCTCCTCTCAATAACTAAAACTAAACGAGTATGCTCGGGTAAGATTCTCCCACTGGTGACTAAAACGTCATTTACCTTTATTTCCCGAGTGGCCAAATGGGAATTAATCCAGACAAAATGTGGAAATATTTGGCCAATTTCTTCCATATAAATGCGTCCCTTTTCTATTCTCGTCCGCTTGCCCTTGTTTTCAGGAATCCCTGCCCCAAAGGCTGGAAAAGAAATCGCATCCAGCTCCAAGGTATTATCCTGGTTAATATGATAATACTCATGCCAGGATATGCGCTCCCAGGAGTGAATCCAGCCAAAAAAGAGCTTATCACCTGCTTGCACAGGATAGCGCACGTACTCCTTTTTAGTCTGATAATCATAGATGCGCAGGATTTTGTCCTTAGAATATAGATGCTGCCAGCCAAAAAGGCCGGCAGCAACGATGCTTAACAAGAGGAATAAGGTAAATGTCTTCTTTGCCAGGCAGGTC